>CBFHUI010000019.1:0-33909 GCA_965658725.1 Alphaproteobacteria bacterium
TGTCCCATGAGTGCTGACGTCAAACACCTGTACATTGAGCCGGGATCGCCTTGGGAGAATGGGTACTGTGAGAGCTTCAACAGCAAACTTCGAGACGAGCTAATGGCCCGGGAAATCTTCTATGATCTGCGTGAAGCCAAAGCGCTCATCGAAGGCTGGAGGATCCACTACAACATCTACAGACCTCATTCGTCGCTTGGCTACAAGCCTCCAGCTCCGGTGACCGTCTTGCCCGCTTCGTTCATTCCGCCCTATAGAGGAAGGGCGGCATGACGCCGCTTGAAACCGAAGCCGATCCTAACATTCGGGTTGGACCACCTCGATGGGGCAGGCCACGTGGATCATCAATAAGCTTGTAATTCTGTTCCCACTCGCGCCGAGCGGCCGGATTCCGGGCCAAGAGCCGCTGCAGCCGTGCTTCAGCATCAACCGCCATCGTTCGGATTTTGATGCAGCCAAACTCGCGACCGTTCTCGCCCACCCGGCGATGCACAAAGAAGGCCGATCCTCCTTCGAGATAAGCGAGGGCAGCGATAATCAGAATGAGGGGAATGACGAGTGGAAGAAGGACTAATGCCAGCACAACATCAAAAAAGCGCTTGCCTCCGCGCAAATAAAGATTTGGCCTCAGCGAACTCTTCTGTTTGTCATAATAATGAAAATTATGGGTTTTACGGTATCCCATTGCGGTACTCCTTGCTGGAGTAAAATAATTGTCCGCCTGTTAACTGAAGAAACTAGTTAAAATAGAGTTCATTTTTACTCAGTTAATCCAGTCGCGTTTTGACAAATATGTCTTATGGAAGAATTTTTATTGCCCTCATATGTCGCAGTTGCGGGTTTTTTGTTCCTCCATATCACGCATTGAAGACCGCAATGGCCGCGTCGCGGAATCTGGCGTGGATTACAAGCGGTCCGTCTCGCGTCGCTGCGTCGACTAAAAAAGTCAAAACAACGCGCTAATAAATCAATCAAAAGGCGTTAATCTCCCCGACGCTGAGGCCGAAATCAAAGTGTGGGAGTCGTGCGTGACCAAAGACAATTCGCAGCCGAATATCGTTCTGATCATGGCGGACCAGTTGGCCCCGCACTTTACCGGGGCCTACGGACATCCGCTGGTCAAGACGCCGAACATCGACGCGCTCGCGGCGCGTGGGATGCGGTTTGACGCGGCCTATTGCAACTCGCCGCTGTGCGCGCCGTCGCGCTTTGCCTTTATGTCTGGGCAGCACGTTTCGCGCATCGGTGCTTATGACAACGCCTCCGAGTTTCCCGCCTCGATCCCGACCTTTGCGCACTATCTCAAGCAAATGGGCTATCGCACGTGCCTGTCAGGGAAGATGCACTTTGTCGGTCCCGATCAGATGCACGGCTTTGAAGAGCGGGTGACGACGGATATTTACCCCAGCGACTACGCCTGGACCCCGAACTGGGAGCAGCCTGAAGCGCGGATCGACAAGTGGTACCATAACATGCAGACCGTCAAGGAAGCCGGTCTGGGCGCAGCCACGTTCCAGATCGACTATGACGACGAAGTCGCTTTCTTCGCCAAGCGGCGGATCTTCAACTACGCCCGAGATGAGGAAGGACCGTTCTGCTTGGTCGCCTCCTTCATCCACCCGCACGATCCCTACGTGGCGCGGCAAGAGTGGTGGGATCTCTATGATGACAGCGAGATCGATATGCCGGCGCTGTCCATCCCGCCCGAGGAGCACGAAGGCCTGTCCCGGCGGGTGATGGACGGCATTGAAGCCTCCATCGTCCCGCTCACCGAGGCCGAAGTCCGAAAGGCCCGGCACGCCTATTACGCCAACGTCTCCTACTTCGACAGCAAGGTGGGCGAGCTGGTGCAGACCATCACGGAAGCCGGGATGCTCGACAACACGCTGTTCATCGTCACCGCCGATCACGGCGATATGCTGGGGGAGCGCGGTCTTTGGTACAAAATGACCTTCTTCGAGCACTCCGGGCGCGTGCCGTTGATCATGGCGGGGCCGGGGGTGGCGCGGGGAAGTGCGCCCAATCCGTGTTCGTTGGTGGACCTGCTGCCGACCTTCCTTGACGCGGCCTCAGCAGACGGCGCAGTCGCCACGCCGACGTTGGGCATGCCGATTGATGGCCGCTCGCTGCTGCCTCTGGCGCGCGGGGAGCAGGAAGACGGCGGGGAGGCAATCGGCGAGTACTGCGCGGAGATGACTGAGCACCCGGTCTTCATGATCCGGCGCGGGGCCTTCAAGTATATTGCGTGCGAGGGCGATCAGCCCTTGCTCTATGACGTCATTGCGGATCCCGGCGAGACCACCAATCTGGTCGATGACCCAGCCTACGCCAGCGAGGCCAAAGCCTTCGCCGAGGAAGTCGCTACGCGCTGGGACAGCGCCAAACTGCGCGCTGACGTCATCGCGACCCAGCACCAGCGCCGCGCCATCCATGCTGCCATGGAAGCAGGTGCCGCTGAGCCATGGGACTATAATCCCCCGCGCGATGCCGCTCAGGAATACGTTCGCAACACCATGGACTGGACGGTCGCCGCAGAGCGCTTCCGGTTCCCCAAGGTTTAACAGGAGACTGGCCATGATTTCCGCCCTGACAGCCAAAGACTTCGAGCGCATCCGGCGGGGCTACGACGACGACCCCGCTGCTTCATTGTCGCTGCAGGCTGAGGCCTATACCTCGGCCGACTGGTTCCGAACCGAGCAGAACGCAGTGTTCTCGCACTCGTGGCAGTGGGTTTGTCACGTTGAAAAGGTGCGCGAACCTGGCTCTTTCACGACAACCACCGTGGCCGGCAACTCGATCGCCATTGTCCGCGATAGCGACGGGACGCTGCGGGCCTTCTACAACGTCTGCAAGCACCGCGCGCACGAACTGCTGCAAGGCGAAGGCAAGATCGGCCACATCATGTGTCCCTACCACGCCTGGGCCTACAAGCTGGACGGACAATTGGCCGTCGCGCCGCACACCAAGTCGCTCAAGGGGTTCGATAAGTCGGAAATCTGTCTGGATCAGGTCCAAGTCGAAGAGTTTTGCGGCTTCATTTACGTCAACCTTGACCCCAAGGCCGCCCCTCTGGCTGAGCAGTCTGGTGATTTGAGTCGGGAGATCATGTACTGGGCGCCGGAAGTCGAAGACCTGACCTTTGGCCACCGGCTTACCTACGACATCAAGTCGAACTGGAAGAACGTCGTCGATAACTTCCTCGAGTGCTACCACTGCCCAACGGCGCACAAGGACTTCGTGACGCTGGTTGATATGGACACCTACAAAGTCACCACCCACGGCATCTATTCGAGCCACATGGCCGATGCGGGGCAGGGCACGAACAGCGCTTATGATGTGTCCAACGCGGCGGTGAAAACCCATGCCGTTTGGTGGCTCTACCCGACCACGTGCATCATGCGCTACCCCGGTCGGCCGTCGATGATCATCCTGAACATCATCCCCGTTGGCCCGGAGCGGACGCTCGAAACCTATGACTTCTTCCTCGTCGAGCCGACGCCGGATGAAGCAGAGGTCGAGGCCATTCGTTATCTTGATGAAGTGCTGCAGGTCGAGGACATCGATCTGGTTGAAAGCGTTCAACGGGGCATGAACACGCCAGCGTTTGAACAGGGCCGCATCGTCCACGATCCTGAAGGCTCCGGTAAGTCCGAGCATGCTGTGCACCACTTCCACGGACTGGTTCTAGACGCTTACAAGAAGGCGCTAATTGCATGATGTTACAGGGAAAAACGGCTCTTGTGACGGGCGGTCGCGGGGGCATAGGCCGGGCGATCTGTGCCCGCTTTGCCCGCGAAGGCGCGAAGGTTTATGCCGCTGATCTGTCGGCAGGCGGGTCGCTCGAAAGCGGTGCCGCGCCGGAGGGGTTCTTGCAACTCGACGTCACCAGCGAAGACAGCGTGCGCGCGGCTTTCGAGCAGGTGAGTGAGGAGAGCGGAACGCTGGATATTCTGGTCAACGCCGCTGGGATCGAGATTGAAAAGACGATTGAGGAAACGAGCCTCGAAGAATGGAACCGCATCTTTGCGGTCAACGTCACGGGGACGTTTCTGGTGTCAAAGTATGCCTTGCCGCTGCTGCGCACGTCACAAGCAGCGGGCGGCGCGTCGGTGATCAACTTCGGCTCCTACGACGGTTTTATCGCCGACCCCGGTTTGGCGGCTTACTGCGCGACCAAGGGCGCGGTGCATGCACTGACACGGGCTATGGCCTGCGACCATGGCCCGGAAGGCATCCGCGTCAACGCCATATGTCCGGGCTACGTCGACACGCCGATGTTGCAGTCGTTCTTTGAGGGCGAGGGCAGCGGTGGGGACGGCGGCACCATCGACAGCCTTCAGCAAGCCGTGCGCGATGTTCACCCGATGCAGACTTACGGCACGCCCGATGACATGGCCAATCTGGTCAACTGGCTGGCATCTGACGAGGCGCGCTATGCGGCGGGTCAGTTGTGGGTGCTTGACGGCGGCTTGTCCGCGCAGGTCCAGCAAATGAAGCTCTAGGGCGAAGCGGCGCCGCTCTCTCTAGCGCTGCACCCATCAATCAAGGACTGACGCGCCATGGCAAAACCCGTCATCATCACGTGCGCCGTCACCGGCGGCATCCACACCCCGACGATGAGCCCGCACCTGCCCATCACCCCCGCAGACATCGCCACCGCGTCGATCGAGGCGGCAGAGGCTGGCGCGTCGATCATCCACCTGCACGCCCGCGACCCGGAAACGGGCAAGCCGGACCCGAACCCTGACTTGTTCATGGAGTTCCTGCCCCGGATCAAGCAATCCACTGACGCCGTGATGAACGTCTCCACTGGTGGCGGGCTCGGGATGACCCGCGAAGAGCGCCTGCGCGCCGCAACCCGCGCTAGCCCGGAGATGGCGTCTCTGAATGTCGGCTCAATGAACTTCGGCATCTTCCCCATGGCGGAGAAGTACAGCACCTGGCAGCACGACTGGGAGCCGGAGTTTCTGGAGATGACCCGCGATTTCATCTTCCGCAACACCTTCGCCGATATCGAATACGTGGTGAAGGAGTTGGGGCAAGGCCACGGCACCAAGTTCGAGTTCGAGTGCTACGATTTGGGCCACCTCTACAATCTCGCTTGGCTGATGGATCAGGGTTGGGTCGAACCGCCGTTCTTTGTGCAGATGGTTTTTGGCGTCCTCGGTGGGGTTGGAGCGGATCTGGATAACCTCATGCACATGCATACCATCGCGCAGAAGCTGTTCGGGGACAGCTACGAGTGGTCGGTGCTTGCCGCTGGTCGGCATCAGATGAACTTTGGCACGCAAGCAGCCATGCTGGGCGGAAACCTGCGGGTTGGACTGGAAGACAGCCTCTATATCGGCCCGCGCAAGCTGGCGCAGAGCAACGCCGATCAGGTGCGAAAGATCCGCACCATTGTCGAAGAACTGGGCCTTGAGGTCGCCACACCGGAGCAGGCGCGGGAGCGCTTGGGACTGAAGGGTGGGGATCAGGTTGGTTTCTGACCTCTTGCAGACCCGCGCATCCGAGCCCCGGAAAAATTTACAGTGAGTGAGAAAGCGAAAGTCATGCAGAACAAGCTGCTGATCAACGGAGAACTGGTCGAGGGCGAGGGCGCTGCGACGCCGGTTCTTGATCCCGCCAGCGAGCAAACGCTGGGCACGGTCAAGGAGGCCTCGCCCGAGCAGATCGAGGCCGCGACCCGCGCCGCAAGCGAGGCCTTTGAAACCTATGGCGCGACAACGCCGGCTGATCGGGCGGGCCTGTTGCTCGCTCTTGCCGATGCAATTGAAGCGCACAGTGAGGAGTTGGCCGAACTGGAAAGCCAGGACTGCGGCAAGCCCTTTGCCCATGCCCGGGACGAAGAAATGCCGCTCACCATCGATACCTTCCGCTTCATGGCAGGCGCGGCGCGGACTCAGACAGGGTCTGCCGCAGGTGAGTACGTGGCGGGCTTCACGTCCATGATCCGCAAAGATCCCATCGGTCCGGTCGCGTCGATTGCGCCGTGGAACTACCCCCTGATGATGGCCTCATGGAAGCTGGCAGCGCCGCTGGCTGCCGGGTGCCCGGTGGTGCTCAAGCCCTCTGAAATCACCCCGCTCTCGACCCTGCGATTGGCGGAGATCATGAACGAGGTTCTGCCCAAAGGCGTCGTGAACGTCATCCATGGCGCGGGGCCATCGGTTGGCGACGCGCTGATAAACGATCCACGGGTGGAAGGCATATCCGTCACCGGCTCCCCCGCAACCGGGATGGCGGCGATGCGGGCGGCGTCTAACCAGATCCGCCACGTGCACCTTGAATTGGGCGGCAAAGCGCCGGTTATCGCCTTTGCTGACGCGGACATTGATGCTCTGGTCGAGACCATCCAAGGCGGCTCCTTCTTCAACGCCGGACAGGACTGCGCCCAGCCTTGCCGGATCATGGTCGAAGACAGCATCTATGACCGCGTCGTTGCTAAAACAGCGGCGGCAGTGCAGTCCATCAAGCTCGGCACCCAGCACGACCCTGAGGCCGAAATGGGGCCGCTGATCAGCGCCGAGCAGCGCGAGAGGGTTGCGGGCTTTGTTGACCGGGCACGCGGTTCGGCTGAAATCGCCTGCGGCGGTGCAGCGCCGGACGGGCCGGGGTACTTCTACCAGCCCACTGTGGTTGCCAACGTGGAAAACAGCGCGGAAATCGCCTGCGCCGAGGTCTTTGGCCCTGTCGTCACGATTTCTCGGTTCAGCGACGCCGATGAAGCGCTGCGGATCGCCAACGCCTCACGCTATGGACTGGCGTCGTCGGTCTGGACCCGTGATGTCGGGTTGGCGATGAAGATGACCAGCCGGCTGTCCTACGGCTTTACGTGGGTCAACACCCATGGCGTCGGTACGCCGGAGATGCCTTGGGCAGCGATGAAGGGATCCGGTACGGGCTGTGATATGTCAGTCTACGCGCTGGACGCTTACACGGCGGTTCGCCACGTCATGGTGGCGCACTGATGGCCGGGGGGGACAAGCGCCTGCTGGGGCGGCGCGCGCTGGTGACGGGTGGCCGGCAGGGCATCGGTCGTGGCATCGCTGAGCGCTTCCACGCTGAAGGGGCGCAGGTCGCCATCACGGGTCGCGGCGCGCGGCCTGCGGATCTGCCCGAGCACTTCGACTGGCACGGCTTTGATGTTTCGGATGGAGCAGCGGTGCAGGCCCTGGCGGCGGAAATCGGCAGTCTGGATGTTCTGGTGAACAACGCCGGAATCCAGATCGAGAAAACCGTGCTGGAGACCAGCGACGACGATTGGGATGCGCTCATGGGCGCAAACGCCAAGGGTGTGTTCCTGATGTGCCGCGCCTTCATTCCGAAGATGAGCGTGGGCGGGTCTATCATCAATATTGGCTCCATATCCGGGACCACTGCGGACCCCGGTCTGGCGCTTTACAACGCTTCGAAAGCCTTTGTTCACGGATTGACGCGGTCGATTGCGGTCGATCATGGACCAGCAGTCCGGTGCAACGCGATATGTCCGGGCTGGATCATGACCGGCATGGCCGATGCCGCCTTCGCGGCCGCAGCGGACCCGGATGCAGCCAAGGCCGACGCCCTCGCACGTCACCCGGCGGGTCGCTTTGGTCAACCCTCCGACATCGCCGCAATGGCAGCGTGGCTGGCTTCAGAGGAGTCTGCCTTTGCGACCGGCCAGCTCTTTACCATCGACGGCGGTATGACGGCAGCGTCACCGCTCAACCCGGGGCTTTTCTGATGACAGAGTTTCAAGACACCGCCGTTCTCGGCGCAGGCGTGATCGGTGCAAGTTGGACAGCGCTGTTCCTCGCGGCGGGCAAAAATGTCTGCGTGTTCGATGTATCAGACAGCGTTGAAGACGATGTCCAAGCCTACATTGATGCGGCTTGGCCCACGCTGGTTGAGATCGGCCTTGCCGTCGAGGGGCGGCGGGGAGAGCTGAGCTTTGCCAGCACGCCGGAAGAGGCGGTGGCCGGGGCGGACTTTGTGCAGGAAAATGTGCCCGAGCGGCTGCCGCTCAAGCTCGACCTCTACCGCCGCATTGAACCTCACCTCAAGCTCACGGCCGTTGTTGCTTCGTCCGCGTCCGGGCTGATGGTCAAGGAGATGCAGGCTGGCTGGGCCAACCCCGCGCGCTTCATCCTTGGCCACCCCTTCAATCCACCTCATCTGGTGCCGCTTGTCGAAGTGCTGGGGAATGAGCGCACCGACCCCGCTGCATTGGCCGAAGCCGAGCGGTTCTACGCGCAGGTGGGGAAAGTGACGATCCGTGTCAACAAGGAAGTCCCCGGTCACGTCGCCAACCGCCTGCAAGCTGCGCTCTGGCGTGAGGCCATCCACTTGGTCAACGAAGGCGTTGCGAGCGTCGAGGACGTCGATACCGCCGTTTGGGCCGGTCCGGGTCTGCGCTGGGGGGCGATGGGGCCGCACATGCTGTTCTCGCTCGGCGCTGGGACAGGCGGCCTCGCCGAGTTCTGCAACCGCTACGCCGACAGCTTCCACCGCTGGTGGGACGATCTGGGAACGCCTCGGATTACGCCGGAAGTCGCTGAAAAGCTGGGGCAGGGTGTGGCGGACGAAGCCAAGGGCCGAGGCGTTGAGGCCCTGGGCAGCACCCGCGACGCGCTGATCGTCGCGCACCTGAAGGCCGTCAAGGACCTGCGGGGATGACCGGGGCGTCCCCCGGAAGCGCGGCTGGCGAGCTTCGGACCTTCGTGTTGCTCGTCACGGGCAGCTTCAACATGGCCGCGACCATGAATTTCGTCGATCCGCTGCGGGTGGCGAACTACCTCTTTGGGCGGCGCTATGCTTGGTCGTTTCAGGCGCGCAAGGCGGGTGAAGTGCCAGCCTCCAACGGCGCACGCCTGCTCGTTGACGCGCTGAACCCTGATGGTCCTCCGCCTGATTATTTGGTGATATCAACCAGTTGGGCGCCGGAAGACATGGCCAGTGCGGACGTTCTGACCACGGTGCGTAAGTGGTCGCGGCGGGGGACGCGGCTTGTCGGGCTGGATACGGGGGCTTTTGTGCTCGGACAGGCCGGGGTGCTGACCCCGGGGTGCGCAACGACCGTTCATCCCGAGCATCGGCAAGCGCTGGCCGAGCTTTACCCCGATATCACCGTCAGCGATGCCGCTTTTGTCGATGATCGGGTGGCGCTGACGTGCGCGGGCGGGGTGGCGGCGGTGGCTTGTGGGTTGTCGCTGATCGAGGCCGACTGGGGCCGTTTTGCTCGTCAGCGTGTCGCGGCTTACCTGCTCGACCCGTCTGAAGCCAGCAGCGCACGACATGTAGGAGAGGCGGTTTTCCCCAGCCTGTTTGCGCAGGCTGAAACGCTCATGGACGAGCACCTCGAAGACGTCATTACTCTCCCGCAGTTGTGCGCCGCACTGGGCGTGACTCAAAGAAAGCTGGAGCGGGTTTTCCGCAGACAAAGCGGCCTGACGCCCGTCGCCTACTACCTGAGCCTGCGTCTGGAAAAGGCGCGGGAGTTGCTGGTGCAGACTGAAATGCCGGTGATGGAAGTGGCGCTTGCCTGTGGTTTCTCCTCGCCCGAAAACTTCTCCCGCCGCTACCGCCTGCACCACGGCTACGCGCCGCGCGAACACCGGCTGGTCGGTCGCGTGGCCTACGAGTTCCGCTTTGCCAAGCAGCATACTTAGGCGGTAGGGGTCAGGCGTTCCGCTTGGCCAGTGCCCGGGCGATCATAACCCGCATGATCTCGTTGGTGCCTTCAAGGATTTGGTGCACCCGCAAGTCGCGCACGATCCGCTCGATCCCGTAGTCGGCAAGGTAGCCGTATCCGCCGTGGATCTGTAGGGCCTGATTGGCGACCTCAAAACACTGATCGGTGATGAACCGCTTGGCCATGGCGTTTTGCGTGGCGATGTCGCCTTCGCCCGTGTCCATGGCCTGCGCAGCGCTGTAGAGGAACAGCCGGGAGGCTTCGAGTGCGGTTTCCATGTCGGCGAGCTTGAAAGCCGTGTTCTGGAACTCCCCGATCGGCTGGCCAAACTGCTGGCGCTCGCGGCTATAGCGCAGGGCGCGGTCCATGGCTTCCTGTGCGCCGCCCAGTGAGCATGCAGCGATGTTCAGACGCCCGCCGTTGAGCCCTTGCATGGCGAGGCTAAAGCCTTCGCCCAGTGCGCCCAGTCGGTTTTCTGCAGGAATGCGGCAGTTCTCGAAGCTGACCATGGCCGTGGGTTGAGCGTTCCAGCCCATCTTGCGTTCGTTCTTGCCAAAGCTCAGTCCCGGGGTGCCGTTTTCGACCAAAAAGGCTGTAATGCCGCGCGGTCCCGGACCCTCGGAGCGCGCCATGACGATGTAGAGGTCAGAAAAACCTGCCCCGGAGATAAAGACCTTGGCGCCATTGAGCACGAAACTCTCGCCATCGCGCTCGGCGCGGGTGGTCAGGTTGGCGGCATCCGAGCCATTGCCCGGTTCGGTCAAGCAGTAAGAGGTGATCAACTCGCCCCGCGCCATTGGCCCCACAAAACGCGCTCGCAGTGCATCGTCGCCAAAGCGGTCAACCATCCACGTCGCCATGTTGTGAATGGTCAGGAAGCTCGCGTGGCCCACGCAGCCTTTAGAGAGTTGTTCGAACACCAAAGCAGCTTCGAGCCGCCCCAGCCCGGAGCCGCCGTGCTCTTCGCCCGCATAGAGCCCACCAAACCCCAGCGCACACAGCTCAACCAGCACATCACGGTCCATGGTCCGTTCCTGGTCCCACCGTTCTGCATGGGGACGCAGGCGATCGTCGGTAAAGGCGGCAGCGGTATCGATGACCAGTCGTTGTTCTTCGCTCAGGGCAAACATGACGCTTCGGGCTCCTTTCCGGTCGGGGGACTGGGACGGTGAAGGTTTATCGCCCCTGTGTTCCCTGCTGACGAGGACCGCGCAAATCACTCTGGTCCGGCCTCGGTTTCTTTTGTTACCAGATATTGCACTGACGCGCCCCTGCTTCGTGGAGACGCGGTCTTTGCGATCCTGCAGGCGCGTGTTATGCAAGCGCTTACATTTTGTAATTTTGGAAGGGAAAGAGGGTGGACGTTAACGAAAAAATCGTCAGCGATCTGATCGCCAACGACATTCGGTTCGTGACGACAGTACCGTGTAAGCAGTTGGCCGGGGTTATTGACGCGGTCGAGGCGAGCCCGGAGATCTATCACATCCCTTCGAACAAGGAAGACGAAGGCATGGGCCTCTGTGCCGGTGCCTTCATGGGCGGTAAGCGGCCTGCGATCATTATGCAGAATACGGCGATCGGTGTGACCATCAACACGCTGGTGACGCTGACGCAGTTCTACCGGATGCCGCTGCCTATGCTGATTTCCTACCGCGGCGAATTGGGTGAGCCGGTAGCCTGTCAGGTGGAAATGGCCGTGCACACCAAGGCCCTGCTCGCGCAACTGAATATCCCGACGTACCACTTCCATCGGGAAGAAGACGTCGAGGAACTCGACAAGATCCTGAAGTACACCTTCATGTGCAACAAGCCGGTCGCCATTCTGACCGACGCCACTTTCTGGAAGGGGTACTAGACCATGATCCGTTCTGATGTTCTCAAGGAACTCGCCCCCGTCATCGCGGACCATCTGGTGGTTTGCAACATCGGTCTGCCCAGCCAGGAGCTGCACCTGATCGACGACCGGGCGACCAATTTCTACATGCTCGGCACCATGGGTCTGGCGTCTTCGATCGGTCTGGGTCTGGCGCTGGCGCAGGACAAGAAGGTCATCTCCATCGACGGCGACGGCTCGGTTCTGACCAACTTCGGCACCCTGCCGACCATCGCCAACAACGTTGCGGATAACTTCATCCTGCTGATCATCGACAATGGCTCCTACGGGTCTACGGGTGATCAGCCGACTTACGCGGGTCGTAAGACCTCATTGGCTGCTGTGGCGTCTGCTTGCGGGTGTGAAAACGTGGTTGAGTGCCGCGCGGAAGACACCGTTCAGGCAGTCAAGGATGCTCTGGCCTCCGACCAGATGACGATCATCGTTTCGAAGTGCGAGTCAGGCAATATCAAGGTGCCGGTGATCACCATGGACCCCGTCACGATCCGCGACCGCTTCATGGGTGCCGTTAAGGCCTAGGCCATGTTCAGCCGCCCGCTCACTGACGCAAGCGATGCAAGAAACCGGGCTCGGCGGATCCTGCCGCGGCTGGTGTTCGACTACATCGACGGCGCGGCGGGGGCGGGCAGGGGAGAGAGTGGCAACCGTGCCGCTCTGCAAAGCCTGCCCCTGCAGCCGCGCATCCTGCAAGACGTCCGAGAGCGGAACCTTTCCATTCGCCTGTTCGGGCAGGATACGGGCGCGCCCTTTGGGATTGCGCCCATGGGCATGTGCAATCTTGCCTGGCCGGGAGCGGATCAGATGCTGGCTCGGCTGGCGGCGCGCGAAGCGGTGCCGCATGGCGTTTCGACCGTGGCTTCGTCCTCGCTGGAAACTCTGTGGGAGACATCAGAGGGCCGCGCGTGGTTTCAACTCTATTACAGCGGCGATGGCTCCGGCACGCTCAAGCTGGTCGAACGCGCCAAGGCAGCGGGGTATCAGACCCTTGTGCTGACAGTGGACGTCCCGGAAGTGGGCCGCCGTCCGCGGGAGCTGAAGCAAGGCTTCAAGATGCCTTTCCGGCTGGGGCCGCGCACCTTTACCGACTTTGCCCTGCACCCCCGCTGGTCGCTAACTTCACTGGTGCGCGGCGCGCCGAGTCTGGGCAACTTTACCGCGGCTGATGCGGCACAGGGTTTTGTCTTTGACCGAACGGAAAGCCGGGCCGGGGCGGACTGGGCCTTCCTCGATCAGCTCCGCCAGATCTGGCCGGGGACGCTGGTGGTCAAAGGCGTACTAGACCCCCGCGATGCTTTGGCCCTCAAGCAGCGCGGCGTTGATGCGGTGCAGGTGTCCAGCCATGGGGGCCGACAACTGGACGGCGGCTTGAACCCGATCCACGCCCTTCCGCTCGTACGCGCGGCAGTTGGGCCTGATTTTCCCGTGTTCTACGACAGCGGCCTGCGCTCTGGCGAAGACGTACTGAAGGTGCTGGCGCTGGGCGCTGACTTCGCCTTCCTTGGCCGCCCGCTGCAGTTCGCCATCGCAGCGCGGCAGGAACGGGGCTTGCAGGAGTACTGGGACAGCGTGAAGGCTGAGCTATCGATTGCCATGGCCATGGTCGGGCTGACCGACGTTGCGGCGGCGAGCGAAGCCCATCTTGCCGGATCCGCAAAGGACGGCGCGGCCTAAGCCTTTGGTGGTGCCAGCGACCCGCGCTTTACGATGTGGGTTAGGAGTTCGACGCTGCGGCCGGTGCCCGGCTCCCTGATCTCAGCCAAGAGTTCTTCAGCAGCCCGCTGACCCATCTGCACCTGCGGGACGCGGACGGTGGTCAGGCCCGGTTCAATGAACTGCGCCAGCGCTATGTCATCAAAGCCCGTAATCGACACGTCTCCGGGAACGCTAAAGCCAAGCTCCTTTGCGCGTTGGATCAAGCCCGCTGCGAGGACGTCGTTACCGGCAAGGATGGCGGTCGGGCGCGGGGACTGGGCGATCACGGTGTCAAAGGCGCGGGCAGCGTGCTCGAAGCTGTATTTGGTCTGATGCACGATGACCATCTGAGCGCCATTGGTCGGGGCATCCAGCACGGCCCTCATGCCGTCGAGGCGGTCTGCCGCGCGGTCGTTGCCGTCACAAATGCCCGAGACGATGGCAACGGCGCGATGCCCGTAATCGACCACCAGTTGGGCCATGTCAGCGCCGGCTCGAACGTTGTCGAACCCGACAAACAGCTGCCCCGGATCGGGCCGGAAGCACCAGACGTTTAGTGTTGGAATGCGGCGCGAGGTCAGGAACTGCTCCGTCCGCTCTGGCCGCTTGCTGCCGACCAGCAGCAACCCATCTGCACCGTGGGAGAGCAGGGTCTGGATTTGCTCGAATTCATAGTCGGGGTCGTAGTTCGAGGAGCCGATGAGCAACGTCACCTTGTCCCGCGCCAGAACTTCCTGAAACGCCTGAATGCCCCCGGCAAAAATCGCGTTTGCCATGGAGGGGATTACGGCGCCGATGATGTTCGTCCGACGCGTGGCGAGGGCTCGACCGCCGAAATTTGGGGTGTAACCAAGCTTGTCGATGGCCGCCTGCACCCGAAGCCGTGTGCTCTCTGCAACGCGCTCGGGCGAGTTAATGCAGCGCGAGATCGTGGCCGCGGAGACCCCGGCAGCAAGAGCAACATCATCGAGGGTTGGAGGCTTGGCGATCATTGCGGTCGGGCAGTCCGGTTTCTGTTTGCTTGGAACTCACTCAGTCTCACTGATGCCCCAAAGGTGGCGTAAGTGCAATTCCGTTAGCGTCGATACATTTTTCTCAGGTTTCTATGTAAGCGCTTGCAAAATGCCTCGATATCTGCCCTATTGATTTGGCGAGCCAGTCCATAGAGAGTGGACTGATAGTATCGTGTTGTTGGGAGGCGACATGAAAATCTGGGCTTTAGCGTCGCTCTTAGCCTCATTGGCTATCTTCGCTTTTTATTTTGCAAACGTTGCCTCTGGCGCCTTTCTCGACCGGGTTTGGCTGCACGACGTCGGTGAAATGCTGGTGCTGGTTCTCGCATGCGCGCTTTTCGTAATCTCCACATTGCTGTTCGAATCACAGCGTCGGCGGAAGTGAAAGCGCTCTACATTTCAATCTGACTTGGGAGGGTCACATCATGAAGACGAAAGACAACACCAACGAGGTGGACAACGCGTCCCGCCGTAACTTCCTGAAGCTGACGGCTGCAGGCAGCTTTACCGCTGCGATGGTCGCCGGTGCAGCAGGAACGCTGTGGTCGGACGAAGCTGTTGCACAGACTGCAGCGGAAGAGCGGGAGCGGGAAGCTGCTGCGGATCACACCATGCTGATCGCAACCGCTTACGTTCTGGGCGCATCGCGCAGCTACCCGATCATGCAGCTTGATCTGAAGGAAAACATCCAGAACGCAACCAACGGCAAGGTTTACGTGAAGCTTGCGCCGGGTGGTCAGCTGGGTGCGGGCGGTGCTCTCGTGCAGAAAGTACAGAGCGGAACGATTCAGGCAGCTCAGCACTCCCTGTCCAACTTCGCGCCTTTCGCGCCTGCGGTTGATCTGATCAACCTGCCGTACTTCTGTGGTGCGAACCAGCGCTTCACCAACCTCGTGAGCTCCGACGCGTGGATCAACAACGTCCACCCGAAGGTCGAAGCCAAGGGCTTTAAGCCACTGTTCTACGTCGTGATTGACCCACGGGTAGTTGCGGTGCGCAAGGGCGGTGCAGGGGCAGTTCTCTCGCCATCCGATTTGGAAGGCGTGAAGTTCCGCGTACCGGGTTCGAAGATGCTGCAGCAGTACTACCGTCTTGTGGGTGCAAACCCAACGCCAGTTGCTTGGGGCGAGACCCCGTCGGCGATCAAGCAGGGCGTTGCAGACGCACTCGACCCATCGGTCGGCGCACTCTACGTGTTTGGCTTCAAGGATATTCTGAGCCACGTGACCTTCACCCAGGCCGTGCCAGACAGTCAGGTGTTCAGCTGTAACCTCGAATGGTTCAACAGCCTGCCGGGCGACGTTCAGGAAGGCATTGAGTTTGCCTCTGAAGTGACCTCGCAGCAGAACCTCGCGAAGGTTCCGGCAGCCCGCTCTTACGCCATGTCCGAGTTGGCTAAGTCCGGCGTACAGTTCCACTCCCTGTCCCAAGACCAGCTCGCCGAGTGGCAAGCGGCCGGCGGTTACCAGCGCAGCGAATGGGATCAGTTCAAAGTTGATCTCGCAGGCTCCATGGATGCCTTCGCTAAGCTTGAAGAGGGCGCGAACACGCGGGGTCGTTACTACGTACACGACGCCTAAAACCGTTGAAGACGTAAGCCCCGTGCACAACCTCCTTGCGCGGGGCTTATTGTATCGAAAGACGGTCACTCAGGGGCGTCCAAAGGGCGCTCCCTGATCCCCGGCCAGCTGAAGAAGGAGACAAGTCAGTGCGGGACGTGCTTGGTGTATTGAACCGCGACGTGGAGAAGTGGGCGCTTCTGGTGTTCTACGTCATTCTGGTCGTGACCATGGCGGTTGAAGTGCTCCGCCGGGAAGTGTTTTCCTACAGCTCTGTCTGGGGCGAGGAGATCGTTCGCTATTCCTTCATCTATCTCGCATGGATCGCAGCGGCTGCTGCGGTGCGAGAGCGTGCACACATCCGCATCGACGTTCTGTTTCACTACGTACCGGGCCGGATCAAGTCGCTGCTGTATATCTTCGGCGACCTCGCCATGGTCGTCATTGCCGTGCTCGCGCTGTTCTACTCGTGGGAAACGGTCCAGGTCAGTCTGAAGTTTGGTTCCGTTACCGATGGCCTTCGACTGCCAAAATATCTGTTCTTGATGGCCGTTCCGATCGGCTTTGCGCTCATGCTGCTGCGGCTGACTCAGTCGCTGGTGCGTGACGTGCGCGATCTGATCCACGGCCGCCCGCCCTTCGAGGGCAATAAACTGTTTGATTGAGGCTCAGCATGCTGTGGCAGACACTTCAGCAGAGCGTAGAGCTAGGCTGGTCATTCTATCTTCCGGTTATCCTGTTTGTCGCGCTTTGCGCGCTCGGGGTGCCGATTTGGGCGTCGATTGGGGCGAGCGCCGTTGCCATGATGATCATGAGCGACGTGCTGCCACTGACCCTTTTGGGCGAGTCTCTGTTTGATGGCATTGATGCCTTTGCGCTGACGGCGGTTCCGCTGTTCATCCTAACCGGCGACGTTCTGGTCAGAACCGGGCTCAGTCGAAAATTCCTCAACGTGGCCGAGGCCCTGACAAACTGGACCAAGGGGGGCTTTGGCTCCGCAACGGTCCTGGTGTGCGGGATGTTCTCCGCCATTTCCGGGTCAGACGCAGCCGGTGCAGCGGCGGTTGGACGCATGACCATCGATCGTCTCGTGGAAAGCGGTTACCCGCGGCCTTACGCCTGTGCTTTGGTGGCTGCTGGGGCCTGTACCGGGATCCTGATCCCGCCGTCGATTGCGTACATCATCATCGGTCTGGTTCTGGGCATATCGGCTTCGACGCTGTTTCAGGCCGCGCTCATCCCCGGCTTGCTGATCCTGACATCGATCCTACTTACCAACATCATCGTCAACCGGCGCATGGCCTATGAGGGCGGCAATCAGATCAGCCTGCGGGAATGGCTCCTGCAACTGGGTGTTGCTCTGCGCGACGGATGGTACGCTTTCCTTGTACCCGGGATCATTTTTGCTGGCATCTTCTCAGGCCGCTTCACCCCGACCGAAGCCGGGGCCACGGCTGTGGTTGTCACCATCGCCATGGGCTTCATGATGGGCACACTGCGCCTGTCCGACTTCCCCAGCATGCTGATCAGCTCGGCCAAAGTGAACGGTGTGATCCTCCCCATCATCGCCTTCTCCCTGCCTCTGGCGCAGACGTTGGCGGCTATGGGTGTGCCCCAGGGGTTCGTCTACAGCGTGACTTCCGTCACCGATAACCCCTATTTGTTGATCCTGCTGATGATCATGATCCTGATCGCTGCCGGCTGTGTGATGGAGACGACGCCGAACATCGTCATCCTTGCCCCGATCCTCAAACCATTGGCCGACAACATCGAAATGAACGAGATCCAGTTCTGTGTGATGATGATTTCCGCGCTTGGTGTGGGCTTTATCACCCCGCCGCTGGGGCTCAATCTGTTCGTCGTCAGCGGGCTAACAGGGGAGTCCGTCCTAAAGATTGCAGGCCGGGCGGTGCCATTTGTCTTCTTCATGCTTTTCGTCGTGCTGCTGATTGCCTATGTCCCAGTAGTTTCCACCTTCCTTCTTCCTGAGATTTACAAATAGGAGTGCGGCTGTGACCGTAGAGTATCTGAAACGCGCAGCGAAAACGGCATCGGCTGAAGCTGAGTCTGTCAGCGGCCAGGTCAAAGGCATGCTCGATGAGATCGAGGCTGGTGGCGAGGATGTTGCGCGGCAGTACGCAGCCCGTTTCGATCAGTATGACGGCGCTCTCCTGCTCGGCGAAGAAGACATCGCCGCTGCGTCGGCGCAGGTGAGTCAGAAGCTCAAGGACGATATCGCCTTTGCCCACGACAACGTCCGCCGCTTCGCTGAACGCCAGCGAGATACGATGCAGGACGTGGATATGGAGATCGTCCCCGGACTGGTCGCCGGTCAGCGCTTGATCCCGGTCTCGTCCGCAGGGTGCTACATCCCCGGCGGTCGTTACAGCCACATCGCCAGTGCGATCATGACGGTCACCACGGCCAAAGTCGCGGGTGTGCAGCACATCACTGCCTGCTCACCACCGCGCAAAGACGTCGGCATTGCCCCCGCGATCATCCACGCCGCACACATTTGTGGCGCTGACAAAATCCTTGCCATGGGCGGCGTGCAGGGCGTTGCGTCCATGGCCTTCGGCCTCTTCGATCTGCCCAAAGCAGACATTCTCGTCGGTCCGGGAAACCAGTTTGTCGCCGAGGCCAAGCGCATCCTCTTTGGCCGCGTTGGTATCGACATGTTTGCCGGTCCAACCGACAGCCTTGTGCTGGCAGACAAGGACGCTGACCCGGAAATCGTCGCCGTCGATTTGGTCTCGCAGGCCGAGCACGGCTATAACTCGCCAGTCTGGTTGGTGACAGACAATCGTGCGCTGGCCCATGCCGTTCTCGCGCGCGTGCCGGAGCTGATCAATGACCTCCCCGGACAAAACGGCGACAACGCCGCTGCTGCCTGGCGCGACTATGCTGAAGTGGTCCTCTGTTCTGACCGTGAAGAAATGGCCGCCGTGTCTGATGAGTACGCGCCCGAGCACCTGACGGTGCAGGCGGCCGATCTGGACTGGTGGCTGCAGCGCCTACGGAATTACGGCTCCCTGTTCCTTGGCGAAGAAACCACCGTGTCTTTTGGCGACAAAGCCTCTGGCCCCAACCACGTTCTGCCCACCAACGGCGCGGCTAAGTACACCGGCGGTCTGTCGGTGCACAAGTTCATGAAGGTCGTCACCTGGCAGCGCGCCACCCGCGAAGGCATGAAGCAAGTCGGGCAGGCGACCGCTCGTATTTCTCGCCTCGAAGGCATGGAAGGCCACGCTCGCGCCGCCGACGTTCGTCTGGCCAAGTACTTCCCCGGCGAGAACTTCGATCTCAGCGCCCAAGAGGATGACTGAGTGACCACCCCGGCGCTGTTTTCGCTCGCAGGCAAAGTCGCTTGCGTCACTGGTGCCAGCAGCGGACTGGGGCAGGCTTCGGCTACCATACTCGCGCAGGCAGGGGTCCGCGTGGTCGGTTTGGCCCGCCGCGAAGACCTCTTACGCCAATGGTCTGCAAAAGCGCCGGGTGAAACCGCCATCGTTGCCGCCGATTTGCTCGAGCAGACCGACTGTGCCGCGCTGGCGGGTCATGTTTCAGAACCCTTTGGCGCGCCCGACATCCTTGTGAATGCAGCCGGTATCAACACCCGCATTCATGCAGACAAGGTGCAGCCCGCCGACTGGGAGCAGACGATAAAGCTAAACCTGACCGTTCCATTTTTCCTGGCGCAGCAGCTGGTTCCGGCCATGGCGCAAAAGGGGTGGGGGCGGATCGTCAACTTTGCATCTCTCCAGTCCCGGCGCGCCTTTGCCAATGGCATCAGCTACGGCGCATCAAAGGGCGGGGTCGAGCAAATGACCCGCGCCATGGCTGAGGCGTGGTCCAGTCAGGGTGTGCTGACCAACGCTCTGGCCCCTGGATTCTTCCCGACCGAATTGACCGGTCCGGTTTTCGCAGACCCGGATAAAGCCAAGGCGTTGGCCGACCAGACCTGCATCGGTCGGAATGGCACGCTTGAAGACTTGGCAGGGCCGCTGCACTTCCTATGCTCACCCGCCAGTGATTACATCACCGGGCAGGTTTTGTTCGTAGACGGGGGATTCACGGCGAAATGAAAGCTCTGGTTTATTCCGGCCCGAAGCAGCTGGTGTTCAAAGACGTTGAAGAGCCGACGGTGCAGCCCGGCGAGGTGCTGATTGAGTTGGACGGCTCAGGCATTTGCGGCTCCGACATGCACGCTTATCTGGGCCACGACGCACGCCGTCCGGCACCGCTGATTCTCGGTCATGAAGCAGCAGGCGTGGTGACATCGGGGACGGACGCTGGCCGTCGCGTGACCATCAACCCGCTGGTGGCCTGCGGGGTCTGCGAGAACTGTTGTGCGGGCCGTGAGAACATCTGTCAGCAGCGCCAGATCATTTCGATGCCGCCGCGTGAAGGCAGCTTTGCTCAGCGGCTGTCCATGCCGCCGGGCAATCTCGTCACAGTCCCGGACGCGGTTCCGCTGTGGCAGGCCGCGCTCGCCGAGCCCATGGCCTGCGGTTGGCACGCGGTCAAACTGGTGCTGGCGCAGTCGTTGAAGGACGCCGGCGATATCAGCGCGGTGGTTTTAGGCGGCGGGGCCATCGGCATCGGCACGGCGCTCAGCCTTGCTGCACAGGGTGTCTCTCGCATCACAGTGCTGGAGACCAACCCCGGCCGCTTGGCCCGCTTGCGCCGTGACTTGCCCCAGTTCGACTTTCACAGCCGCTTTGAAGACGCTGGGATCGACGCGCCGGAGGTGGTGATAGACGCAGTCGGGTTCGCCCCTACGCGACAGATCGCTTCGAGCATCGTCAAGCCGGGCGGCATGATTGCCCACATTGGTCTGGGCGAGGCTGAAGGCGGCTTGGATATTCGCCGCATGACGCTACAGGAAATTGGCTTCATCGGCACCTACACCTATACCGCGCAAGACTTCCGCGACACCGCACAGGCGATTTTCGACGGCGCATTCGGTGACTTCGCGTGGGTCGATCAGCGTCCGCTCAGCGAAGGCGCGCAGGCCTTCGCCGATCTGCTCGCGGGCAAGGTGGATGCGGGCAAAATCGTCTTGATGACCTGAGTTTGAGCCGTTCGAGCGGCGATTAAAAACCTTCGACGATGACCGCCGTCGCTTTGGACGCGCCCAGACGCATAGCCTTTACCGGGGCGTATTCATCGCTGTCGAGGAAGGCGCGGGCTTGGGCGACGGAGGGGAACTTGATCATCACCATCCGCGTCGGTGACCACAGCTCGTCTTGCTCGACCTGCATCTCACCGCCCCGGATCAGGTACTCGCCGCCAAAAGAAGCGACGATGGGGACCACTTTGCCTTTGTAGAGGTCATAGGTCGCGGGGTCGTCGATCACCGTGTCGAGGATGAGGTACGCAGGCTTCATGGTCGGGGCCTTCTTGAACAGGGGAAATTCGTGGCTCACCCTAAGTTCAGTCGCGGGCTGGGGCAAGGGAGGGCGCGATCACACTGGCCTTTGCTCGCGCGGCTTTCTAAGCTGCCGATGAGTTACGGGGCTTGGGAGGTCAGCATGAAAATTCAGCGCATCGCACTCTACGGGGTCAGCCTACCGATGAAGGAGGGGGCCTATTCCTGGTCCAACCAGAGCTTTTCTGCCTTCGACAGTACCGTGGTCGAGATCACAACTGATACGGGCCTCAAGGGCTACGGCGAGATCTGCCCGCTGGGTCCGGCCTATTTGCCCGCCTATGCCCAGGGCGCGCGCACCGGGATCATGCTGCTCGCTGAGCATCTGATTGGGCTTGACCCCTGTCAGGTTGGCCACGTCAACGCCGTGATGGACCGCGCGCTCAAGGGCCACCCCTACGTCAAGTCTGCGCTGGATATCGCTTGCTGGGATTTGCTGGGCAAGGCGACGGGACAGCCGCTCTATACGCTACTGGGCGGCAAGATGCAGGACCGGGTGCGGCTTTTCAAAGTCGTCTCCCGCGCTGATCCTGACGCCATGCAGGAGCGCTTGCAGGCCTATCAGGATCAGGGCTTTACCCAGTTTCAGATGAAGGTCGGCGCCGATGCTGACGTGGATATCGAGCGCATCCGCAAGGTCAGCGCCGTGCTCAAGCCGGGCAACCGGTTGGCGGCAGACGCGAACTGCGGCTGGGCGCAGCACGACGCGGTGCGCGTGGTGACGGCGGTCAACGATCTGCCGCTGTACATCGAGCAGCCCTGCGAGACCTATGAGGCCTGCCGCGTGGTGCGTCAGTTCTCCCACCACCCGATCATCCTCGACGAGTGCATGGACACGCTGCAAAAGGTGATACAGGGCCACGCAGACCGCGCCATGGATGGCATCAACCTCAAAATTAGCCGCATGGGCGGGATTACCAAAACCAAGGTCGTGCGCGACTTGTGCACCACGTTGGGCATCATCCTGACCATTGAAGATACGTGGGGCGGAGAAATCACAGACGCCGCCATCGCCCATCTCGCCCACGCCATTCCGGCAGAGAGTCACTTCCAGTCTTCAGCGTTCAGCGAGTACGCTACCATCGAAATTGCTACGGGCGGTCCGGTTATCGCTGATGGGTTTATGACGGCCTCGAGCGCGCCGGGGCTGGGGATCGAGCCACGTTTTGACGTGCTGGGCGCGCCGATCGCAGAGCACGCGGCCTAGTTTTCGGGGTGGCGCGCCGCCTCTGACCTCTCCCGCTTCAAGCCGCACAGGATGCGCAGCATCCCGAAAAGCGAACCGATCCCCCTTCTTGGGGGGAGCGGTGCCGTTTGATCAAGACTCCCTGATCCCGCCCGCTGCTGGTTCAGCGCGTGGCGACCCTTTCGGCGACCATTGAGATCATTTCGAACATCACCGCGGCCGCCGTCAGCGCGGTGATTTGGTTGGGGCTGTCTTTTGTGGGCATCATGCAGACGATATCGCCGCCAACGATGTTCATCCCGCGCACCGCGTGGAGCAGAGCGACCGCCTCGTCGATGTCAAAGCCCTTTTCTCCGGCCTCGATGTTCGACACGGCCGGTGCAATCGTCGGGTCGAGGCAGTCGAGGTCAAAGGTGATGTAGACTGGCCGTCCGGCCATGACGTCCTTGATTTGCGCAACCACGTCTTCAACCCCGCGCTTGCGGAATTCCTTCATGGTGACGACGTTGTAGCCGTACTCGTAAGAGGGTTCGAGCCAGTCCAGCGTCCGCGCGTGACCGCGCAGGCCAATCTGCATGGAGTGGGTGGGGTCAACCTTGCCCTGATCGGCCAAATAGGCGCCCCAATGCGCTGCCGATTTCTTGGCGCCGAGAAAGTGATCCACCTTGGTAAAGACATCCGTGTGCGCGTCTAGGTGCAGGAAGCACACTGGCTCGCCCTGGGTGATGTTCCCGCAACCCAGCGCCTGCACGATCCCGCCGGTGATCGAATGGTCGCCGCCGATCGAAATCGGCCGCGCGCCGGCCGCGTCGATGCGGCTGTAAAAGCGCGTGATCTCTTCGATGCAGGCCTCGTTGTCATTCGCCCGGGGGAAGGGAACATCGCCCACGTCCGCGATTCTTGCTGCGGTCCATGGGTTGAGTTGGAAGTCCATGTGCATCCGCCGTCCGACCGCCGACACATCGCGCAACGCGCGCGGACCCAAGTGCTGGTCGCGCTGGGTGGTGCCGTTCCCCGTCGAATGCGGCACACCGACCAGCGCGATATCCTGCCCCTCCGGCCCTTCATTCGGGCAGCGGAACAGCGTTGGGATCCCCCACCAGTAGAGGTTTTCCATCATCGAATTGAGGTGTTCGTCAGCCATGGCACGGGGTCCTTCTGGGATGCGTTGTTCAGGTTCAGGTTGAGGTCGAGATCGAAGGTGAAGGGTACAGTGAGGGTGGGGCAGGGCCCGCGCGGTTTCGCGCCTGGTTGCGACGTCCGCAGCGGCAGGCTTGAGCTGTAGGTCCAGCCACCCAGCCCATCATCAGGTCACTTTGGCCCGGTTCTGGAACCGTGCTTCCCGGTAGAGGCCGTCTGCAATCACCCGCTCCAGCACCGCTGCCGCGGCAACCACGTCGTCTTCATCGAGGAACAGCGGGGTAAAGCCAAAACGCATGATGTCCGGTGCCCGAAAGTCGCCGATCACGCCCTGATCAATCAGCGCTTGCATGGCCGGATAGCCGTGTTCAAAAGCGAAGGCCACTTGGGCGCCGCGCCGCCGAGCGTCGCGGGGGCTGGCGAGGGTCAGCGCGGGACAGCGCCGCTCGACTTCCGCGATGAACCGATCTGAGAGGGTCATGGTCGCGGCTCGGAGTTCGGTCAAATTGACCCCCTCCCACGCATCCAGGGCGGCGTCGAGGATGGCCAGTTGCACGATCGGCGGTGTGCCGACGCGCAGGCGTTCGGTGCTCATCGCGGGGCGATAGGCGGGGTCCATGGCAAAGGGTGCTTCGTGGCCCATCCAACCGGCCAGCGCCGGTTTAACCGCTTCAATCAAGTCGGGTCGGGCGTAAATGAAAGCCGGCGCGCCCGGACCGCCGTTGAGATACTTGTACGTGCACCCCACGGCGAACTCGGCCTTGCTCCCCGTCAGATCGAGCGCCATCGCGCCCGCGCTGTGCGCCAGGTCCCAGATCACCACGGCACCGGCGGCCTGCGCCGCCTGCGTCAGCGCCGCCATGTCATGCATGCGACCGGTGCGGTAGTCCACGTGGGTAAGCATCAGCACCGCGACCTCCTCTCCCCGCGCACTAAGCGTGTCCAGCACGTCTTCGGGGTCGGGGGTGAGCAGGCTGTACCTCTGATCCAGCGTCTCGATCAGTCCTTGCGCCATATAGAGGTCGGAGGGGAAATTGCCCTTGTCGGACAAGATCAATCGCCGGTCAGGCCGCAGCTTGAGCGCGGCGACCAGCGCCTGATAGACCTTGATCGACAACGTATCTCCCGTCGCCACCGTCCCCGGCACAGCCCCGATCAAAGGCGCGATGCGGTCGCCAACGCGCACGGGTAGGTCCATCCACCCGGCGGTGTTCCACGCGCGGATCAGTTCCTGACCCCACTGCTGGGTCATCACCTCTGTTGCCCGTGCCACCGCGCCACGGGGCAGGGGCCCCAGCGAGTTGCCATCGAGGTAAATCACCCCTTGGGGCAGGTCAAAACGTTCCTTGAGTGGCAGCATTGGCCCTGTCCTTCCTTGACCCGCTGCAGAGAGAGAAACTGCACAGGTGTTGCCGGTCAAGGTAGGACAGCGCCGGTCCCAGAGCTAGCCCCAGGAGGAGTGTGGGGTGGAAAGGGACCATGCGATGCGCGCCGCTGCAGCGCGCGGTGGGATCAGTCCCCGGTCACAAGCTGCTCATTGGCATACACGCAGCAGTTTTCCGTCTTGAAGGTCATGAACATCTCACCGCTTTCGATGACCTGATTGCGGTCCACTTTGACCTTTGTCAGCTGGCCCGAAGACTGGCCGACCACAAGCTTGTAGTTGCCGAAGTCATCGACCCGGTCGACGCTGAACGGCAAGCAGTTGTCAGCACTCTTGGCCCCGCTCTGCAGCGCGATGTGCTCCGCACGCACGCCCAGCATCAGGGTCTCCCCGCCACTGCCATCCAGCCCCTGCAAGCTCGATTTAACCGTCACCGCCTGACCGCCCACGTCGAGTTGGTGAGCCTTTTTAACCGTGGCCGGGAACACATTCATCGCTGGCGCACCAATGAAGTAGCCGACGAACGTGGTGCTGGGCCGGTCGAACAGTTCACCGGGCGTGCCTATCTGCACGATCCGGCCCTTGTCCATAACCATGATCTTTTCTGCAAAGGTCATGGCCTCATTCTGGTCGTGGGTGACGTAAATCAGCGTCGTACGGTAGCGCTCGTTGATTTCCTTGAGCTTGCGGCGCAAGCGGAACTTCAAGTCGGGGTCGATCACCGTCAGCGGTTCGTCCATCAGCACCGCAGCAACATCATCACGCACCAAACCCCGCCCCAGGGAGATCAGCTGCTTCTGGTCCGCAGTCAACTTGTTCGCGCGTCGGTCAAGCAGGTGTGTCAGGCTCAAGGTCTCGGCCACTTCCTCGACCTTGGTCTTGATCTGCGCCTTAGGCACGTTCCGACAGACCAGCGGGAAGGCGAGGTTATCCCACACCCGCATGGTTCCGTAGATCACCGGGAACTGGAAGACCTGCGCAATATTGCGCTCGGCGGTTTGCAGATCGGTAACGTCCTTGCCGTCAAAGGTAATCCGGCCCTGCGACGGCTTGATGATGCCGGACATGATGTTCAGCATGGTGGTCTTGCCACAGCCCGATGGGCCCAAGATGGCGTAGCGGCCACCGTCTTCCCAGGTCAGGTCGAATTTCTCCAGCGCTTCCACGCTGCCGTAGCTGTGCTGGACCCCCGCCAGATCGATGCGTGCCATCAGCTTTTCCTCTCAAAAGGAGACTTGATCAGGGTCTGATCACTGCCAAAAATTGTCAGCCAGTCGGTGTTAATTTTGACCGGCACAGTCTGGTTCATGGCCAGCGCCACCACCCCTTCAACCCGCGCAATCATTCGGGTCTCACCCCGGCGCAGGTGAATGATGGTCTCCGACCCGGCGATTTCAGAAAGCTCGACCACAAAGTCCAGTCCGCCCTCTTCAATACGCACGTCATTGGCGCGGAAACCGACGATGCAGGGGCCGTTTTCGACGCCGCTGGTGTCCGCTGGCGTTGGCAGGTCCACACCCTCGGCGACGTGGAAGGCTTTCCCGTCGAAGGTTGCAGGCCACAGATTCATACTCGGGTCGTTGGTGATTTCAGCCACGCGGCAGGTTGCCGGGTGCTCGAACACTTCCACCGCTGGCCCCTGTTGCAAGATCCGGCCTTCGTCCATGACGATCAGCGTGCCGCCGAACTGCATGGCTTCAAGGGGGTCGGTGGTCGAATAGACGACGATCCCCTCCTGGTTGAACTCAGAGGTAATCAGGTCTTTGAGCTCCTCGCGCAGCTGCTCGCGCAGCTTGTAGTCGAGGTTCACCAAGGGTTCATCGAGCAGCAGGATTTGCGACGCCTTGGCCAACGATCGGGCCAGCGCAACCCGCTGTTGCTGACCGCCGGAAAGTGCCTGAATCTTGCGCTCTTCAAAGCCCTGCAAGCCCACTTGCTCAATCGACCGCGCAACCCGCTTTTGGATCTCATCCCGCGACAGACCCTGTTTGCGCAGCGGGAAGGCGATGTTGTTGAACACGTTGAAATGCGGGTAGTTGATGAACTGCTGATAGACCATGGCGACGTTGCGCCGCCATACCGGCACCTCCGCAAAGTCAGTTCCGGCATTGCTCAGCGTGCCACTGTCAACACTGACCAGCCCGGCGATGGACTTCAGCAAGGTGGTTTTCCCAGCAAGCGTGCGCCCGAGGATCGTGTAAAGTCCCCCCGGCGCCATCTCGAAGGACACGTCGGCAAGGTGGGTTTCCCCGCCGACTTCCAGTGAAAGTTTGTCACCTACCAACATGATCTTACTTCAGTGCTCCGGAGAGATTGCCCTTGGAAAGGAAGCGCTCGACCACAAAGGCCACGATCAGCAGCGGGGCGACCGAAATCAGCGCGGCTGCGGAAAGGCTCCACCAAGGGGTGATTGAGGAGTTCAACGCGACGATCCGCACGGGCAGCAACTGCACTTCGGTAAAGGTCAGGATGAACGAGAAAAAGAAGTCGGTCCAACCGAAGATCAGGCAGAACATCGACGCGACCACCAGCCCCGGAATGGAGTTGGGCAGCACCACCTGAAAGAAGGCTTGAAACGGGTTGCAGCCGTCAATCAGCGCCGTTTCGTCGATCTCACGGGGGACTTTGTTGAAGAAGTCCACCATGATCCAAACCGCAATCGGCATCAGCAGCACGATGTACACCATGATCAGTCCCGCGATCGTGTCGAGCAATCCCAGGGTGCTCAGCATGATGAAGAAGGGGATGGACAGTACGACCGGCGGCATAATCCGCTGTGAGATGAAAAAGAACGTGATGTCGTTGTTCTTCACGAACCCGAACTTGAAGGTGTAGCGGGACAGCGCATAGGCGGCCAAGGTGCCGAGGATGATCGAGATCAGGCTCGCCAGCGTGGTCACGGTGAGGCTGTTCAGGAAAGGTTCAGCAATATCGACCCCGCCCTGCGCCGGGGTCCGCCACAGCACGCGCCAGCCTTCCATAGTCGGCTCAAACTGCAGCCAGGGGATATACTTGGCCCCAGAAGTCACGGACGCGAAGTCCTTGAACGACGTGCTGAGCGCCCACAGGAAGGGACCAACAACAAAGGCCGTCCACAGGGCAATCGCACAGTATTTCAGAGTGATGTAGAACGAGCGCATCAGTCGTTCCTCCCGATGAACACGCGGACCAGAATGTTAACGATGACCGTCAGGCTCAGGATCATCACGATCAGATAGGTGAAGGACATGGCCGCTGAGTAACCCATCTGGAACTCGCGCAAGCCCTTGATAAATATGTAGAAACTTGTCGTTTCGGTGGAGGTTCCCGGTCCGCCTGAGGTCAAGACGTAGATGGTGTCCATGATCTTTGAGGCTTCAATCAGTCGAATGATGATCGCGCCAATCGAGATCGGGGCCATGAGCGGGAAGGTGACGTAGATGAACTTGCGCAGCGGTCCCGCACCGTCGATCGAGGCAGCCAGAAACGCTTCCTTGGGCAGCGAGAGCAGGCCGGCGAGCAGCAGTAGGAACATAAACGGCGTCCATTGCCAGACCTCAACAATGATGACCGTAACTTTAGACAGCATGGGATCGCTGAGCCAAAGCGGGGTCAGGCCAAACAGGGACATGAAGTCGTTAATCGGACCCAGAGACTCGTGAAACACGGTCTTCCAGATCACCGTCATGATCACCGGCGTGGTCATCATGGGAATGAGGAACAGAACGCGGAAGAACCGCTTGAACAGCACGTCGCGCCAGACCAGCAGGGCAAGGCCGAAGCCAAGGATGTATTGCAGGAAAACCGTGGTCAGCGAGAAGAAGGACAGCCGAAAGAAGGCTTCCCAGAACCGCGGATCGTTTGTGAACAGCCGGACATAGTTCTTGATGCCCACGAAATCCAGCGATGGGTTGTAACTGTTCCAGCCCGACAAACTCAGGCGAACGGTGAACAACACCGGAAAGATCAGGATCGCGATCAGGACCAACAGGCCAGGCAACAGAAACACGTATTTATGGCCGTAGCGCATTTTCAGTCTCCGAAGGGCAGGGGAATGGAAAGGGGGATGATGGCCGCCCTTGGGACAGCGGCCATCATCATCAGGGATTCAGAAGATCAACGCAGGTTGTCTTCCAAAGCAACGCCAACAGCATAGGCTTCCCGCACGTTGTCGACACCGACACGCTCGAGAATGGCTTCCCACTCAGCCGCGACTTCGTCGAGAGCTTCCTGAGGGGAGAGCTGACCGGCCAGCGCCTTGGACGTGCCCGTGGCAACCGCACTGGTGAACTCAAACACACCTGGTACACGCAGTGGGAAGACGCGGTTGGTGCTCTTCTCTTCCATGTTCAGCAGGGTTTCAGTGTACTCCGCAGCAATCTCCGGATCCCAGCCCTGACGCTCCACGTAGATGTCTGGCACGAAGTCAGACTTCTTGAACGGGTTCACACCGAAGCGACCGATGGCGATGTCTGCCTGGTGGTTCGCATCGTTAGCGAAGAAGCACAGGTAGTCGAAAGCCACGTCGTGGTTCTTGGACTTCTTGGCAACAGCCGCAGCCCAGCCCCATACGATGTATGGCGCCTGGTTGTAGGTCTCATCCCACGAGCCAGTAACCCGGTTCCACACGCGATCAGCACCCGGCAGCGGCGCAACGCCGACCTTGTTCTTGATGGCGCTGGTGTCTTCCATCGCAGCTACGAAAGCATCATCCCAAGAGAAGCTGAACAGGGTCTGCCCGCCACCAAAGGAGTTAATTTCGTCGCCCAGACCGAAGTTGATACCACCCGGTGGCACGTAGTTGACCGCTTCAACCCAGTCGGTCAGCGCCTCGACAAAGCCGGGGCTGTTGATCAGCGGGGTCATGGTGTCGAGATCGAAGAAGAAGCCGCCTGGCGTGGTCGGGTTCTTGGCGTAAGCCACCGACCGACTGAAGAAGGCCGCGTACATCAGGTCGTCTTTCTTCATGACTTCAGCAGAGCCGTATTCCAGCTCGCCATCGCCATCCCAGTCCCAACCGTTGAAGTAAGCCGCCATCTCAGCGTACTCCTTCCACGTCTGCGGCACGCGCAGCTCGTTGCCGGTGTCGGCCTTGTACTTGGCCTGGTACTCGGGGTTATCGATGACGTCCTTGCGGTACTTCAGATAGTGACGGTCACCATCGATCGGGAACTGCATCATGGTGCCGTCCCAAGACGCCACATCGATGTGCGACTTGGTCACGTCCTGCATCTGACGCATGTTGACGTAGTACTCTGGCACCGGCTCGAGGTACCCCATCCAGTCACGGATAAAGTTTGAGAACCCGAAGACGATGTCGTAAGGGGCCTGACCCGCCTGGAAGGGGATCATGGCCTTGGAGTAGAGGTCACCAGCGGGTGTGTGAATGACGTTCACCTTGGCACCGGTCAGCGTAGCAAAGTGCTCCGCGTGCAGTGCAGTCGGCTCACCCATCACCGGAACAGCGTGGGTGTTGATTGTCAGGGTTCGGCCGCTGTAGTCCTTTTTAGACATGGACTCAAAGGAACACTCACCGGGGATATCGCCGGTGTTCTTGATGTGTGGGAACTGATCGCTCCACTTGTCGCCGGCTGCGATACCGGCGGCAGTGACGCCAACCAGCATGCTCGTGACAGCTAAGGCAATTCTCTTCATTTTTACCTCCCAATAAAAAGAGAAAGAAAGTTTTGGGCTTAAGGCACCAAAACGGCTCGACCTTTGACGTTGCCGTCATTGAGGTCGTGCAGGGCTTTATTTGCTTCCGAGAGTTTGTATTCGGTCATGGAGAGCTTCACGCGCCCTCTATTGGCCAACTCCATTAACTCATAGAGCTCTGCCCAAGTTCCCACCAAGTTGCCGACGATGTTCTTCTCAGAAATCACCATATCAACTGCGAGACTCTTGATCTCTTCACCGTATCCAACGATGTAATAGTAACCGGCGTCCCCGGTCATGCTCAGACCCATGTTGGTGGAGCCGTGCTCCCCAACGAAGTCGATCACGGCCTCTGCGCCCTTGCCGCCGGTCAGGGACTGAACGGCTTCGAGTTCGTTGCCATCGATCAGCACGCCGTGGTCCGCGCCAAGGTCCATGGCGTGGGTCAGAGCATTGATCGATTTCTCAACCACGATGATGTCTGCGGCGCACATGGCCTTGAGACACTGGATCGCGATGTGGCCCAGACCGCCTGCGCCAATGATGACGCACGCCTGACCAGGCAACAGGTGACGCGTCGCCTTTTTCACCACGCGGTAGGCCGTCAGGCCTGCGTCCGAGAAGGGTGCCACGTCTTTTGGAGCGAGGATGGAGGGCAGCTTGATCAGGTTGCGCACGCTGGTCTTCAGGTACTCAGCGTAACCGCCTTCCTTGATGTTCAGTCCGGGAAAAGCGCCGTCTTCGGCCTGCATGTCGTGACCACGGCGGCAAGACAGGCAGGTGCCGTCCGTGCCTGAGATCAGCGGGTGCAGGATGACGGGATCACCGACTTTGAAGTTGCTGACGCCCGGACCGACTTCCTCGATCCAGCCGGCGTTCTCGTGCCCCATCACACAGGGCAGGAGCGCATCATCAGGATCCTGAATGTGCCGCCAAACGCCTTCAATGATGTGAAGATCCGTCCGGCAAACGCCTGCCGCTCCGATTTTTACGATCACGTCTGACGCTTTCTCGATCTTGGGCTCTGGAAGCTCTGCTTCTTGAACCCAAACGTCTTTTTGCATCGACGGGTCGTATTCGTAGAGAACCTGTGCTTTCACGGCTTTCCTCCTCAAACAGTTCACTGGCTGCGAACGTCGAGGAAAGTGAGCCCGGCTCCTATTCGAAAGGATGTACAGTTTCCAAGCAAGTTGCTGAAAAAGTTGTTCAATAATTGAACACCGACGTTTCTTTCTGACCTACGACGTTTAAACTAGAACAGAAGAGGAAGAGACGTTTGGTGGTGAGGAGAAGATGGCGAGTAATGTTCTTCGGGGGATCCCCGCGCCGTTGACAGATGAACCTGCCGTTGGTGCTTTGGTGGCTGAGAGCTGGGAGCGCTGTGAAAGCGCTGGGCTGCGCCGTGAAGACCCTCTGCGCTCGGTGATGCTGCACGCTTCCGAACTGCGCGAAAAGCGTGAGCAAAACAACGCGCTTATCCAACTGGCCCAGACCGAATTGCAGGAGTTGTTCTCGCAGGTTGCCGGAGCAAACTACGTCGTCGCGTTTGCCGACAACACGGGCACCATCCTTGAAGCCATCCACGATCAGGAGTTTTCCTCCAGCAGCGCCAGCCGCATGGTGATCCCCGGTTCGATCTGGCAGGAAGACATCCGGGGCACGAACGCGCTCGGTCTATCACTGGCCACTCGCAGAGCGTCTGTCGTCGATGGAAGAGAGCACTACTTGAACCGGCTGGAGCAGATTTCCTGCTTTGCCTGTCCGGTTCGTAACTCACGCAACGAAATCGTGGGCGTGATCGACGCCTCCACCGACGCCCGCTCGCGGCAGCGCCATACGCTTGCGCTGGTTAAGCTGGCGGCGGTCAATGTCGAAAACCGGCTGTTTTTTGCTGAGCATGCAGGCGCTCTGGTGCTCGGGTTCCACCCGCGCCAAGAGTATCTGAATACCACCAGCGCCGCGCTCCTTGCTCTCAACGAAGACGGCTTTGTCATCGGTGCAAACGGAAGCGCGCAAGAGATGCTGCAGGGCTCGGACCTGAGCCGTCCCATTGCCTTCGAAAACCTCTTCGACGCGCGCTTTTCGACGCTGCTTCAGGAGGTGCTGACGCGCGGTACTGCCATGGTGAAGGACCACATGCACTCGACGGTGTACTTTACCATCAAGGAAATCGGCCACTTGATGCGGTACATCAACAAGATTCACTTTTCTTCGCCTGAATCCCGTCTGTTCGGAGCCGCAGTCAAGACACCGCAGCTCAAAAAAGCCCGCTCCCGCGCTTCCACCGATGCGCGCGATCCGCAGATCCTCAACCAATTGGATCGACTGGAGACGAGCCTTGCCGGTGGTGGGGCCTTGCTCTGCACCGGGCCTTTGGGGTCGGGAAAGTCCGTGGTCGCACAACAGCTGTTCACGCGCCTTGCGCCGACATCACCGGTGTTGGAGCTCGACTGCGCACTGATTGGTGAGGAAACCTACGAAACCATTCTCTTCGGCAACGGCGGCCGGCTGGGATATTTTGAGCCCGACTACATGTCCCCGATCACCGCGGACCCGCGCGGCGGGGCCGGGACTGAGATGTCGCGCGTGTTCTCAGGCAAGATCCAAAAGTCAGCCAAGGGCCTGCTTTATCTGCGCAATGTCGAGAAAATGCCGGAAGCCATGGCCGAAGACTTGGTCCGCGTTGTCAGTGCGCTGGAAGCGCCGGACCCGGACACGCACAAATTCCACCTCCTGCTTCCGCATGTCCTCGCACTGGGCACCACCAAGCCGCGCGAGGCGCTCATCGAGGAAGCCGCGCCGGCGCTGCACGAACTGATCGCCGAGATTGCGGACGAGTTGACTGTCCCACACCTCAATGAGCGCATGGACATAGATTACGTGATCCGAAGCGCCGCCACGAGCCTCGATGAAGAGAAAATCCTGACCGTTGAGACGGTGCGGATGCTGTCGCAGAAGTACTGGCCTTCGTCGATCCGATCCATGCGCAAGACCCTGCGTCAGGTTCTCCGGGCGAGTACCGATCAGTACGTCAGGCCACAGCAGGTTGAACCCTTCCTTGGCAACGAGACAGGCGACGTGCAGCCCTGTCCGACCTGTGTCGAAAGCGTCATCAAGCGCGACAAGTGCATGACCATCCGTCGGACCTGGCAGCAGGCTGAGGGCAATGTTTCGCTGGTTTCCCGCAAGCTGGGACTGTCTCGAACGACGATTTACGCGCACATTCCAACCAACGATTGACCATCGTCGGGAGCAGCGGGTTGGCGGGGCCTAGTTGCCGCCGCCTTTGAAGGTCACAATCGT
>CBFHUI010000020.1:0-33715 GCA_965658725.1 Alphaproteobacteria bacterium
AAGCGGGCTATCGCGTGCGCGTGGCTTCGCGGCATCCGTCCAAGGCACGGCACCTGCTCACGCAGGGTGATGTCGGGCAAGTCCAGCCGGTCTACGCGCCTGTACAGGACGCTGCCGCTGTCGCTCGGGCGGTCAAGGGGGCCGACGTGGTCATTAACCTCGTCGCGCTTCTTTACGAGAGCGGTAAGGGCCAGTCGTTTCAGGCGACCATGGTCGATGGCGCAACCAACATCGCCGTCGCTTCGGCGCGCGCGGCTGTCTCGACGCTCGTTCAGATTTCCGCGCTTGGCGCAGACCGGCGCAGTGCGTCGAAGTATGCGCAGTGCAAGGCGCTGGGCGAGGCTGCGGTGATGAAAGCGTTCCCCAAGGCGACCATCCTGCGCCCCAGCATCGTGGTTGGCCCAGAAGATGGCTTCTTTAACCGATTTGGCGGGATGCCAGCCGTGCCAATGATTGGCGGCGGGACGTCGAAGTTTCAGCCCGTTTGCGTGACTGATGTCGCGGATGCCGTAATGGCTGCGATCCGCCTGCCAGAGGCGGCGGGCAAGACTTATGAGGTGGTGGGTCCAAACGTCTACAGCTTCAAGGAGCTGATCGACCTCATGCAGTCCATCACCTACTCCAAAGCGCCGCAGGTGCACGTGCCATGGGGCGTGGCTGAGCTGATTGGGGTGGTTGGGGCGTTTGCGCCGGTGCCGCCGCTGACGCGGGATCAGGTACTGCTACTGCGCAATGACAACGTGGCAACCGGAGCGCTTCCGGGGATGGAGGAACTGGGTGTTGACGTGGCACCGATTGAGTCGATCCTGCCGACCTATCTGGTCCGCTTCCGCAATGGCGGCCAGTACGCCAAAGCCTGAACCGCGTTTCGCTGTGCCACTGCTAAATCGGCGGCGTGGCTGATACGCCGATGACCAGGACAAAAGCAAAGATCGAAAGCGCCAGCACGACGCGATAGATCACGAACGGCAGCAAATCCGAGACCTTGATAAACCGCATGAACAGCCAAATGGCAGCGACAGCGGAGGCAAAGGCTAGACCTGCGCCCAGCAGCGCCAAGCGGCTCAGCTCCCAGTCCCCATCGCGAACGATCGAAAACGTCTCATAGCCCCCTGCTGCTATAATCGCCGGGATCGATAGCACCATGGACAGCCGCGCAGCATCCGTGCGGTTGATCGACAGCATGCGGCCCGCGGTCAGCGTGATGCCCGAGCGAGACGTACCGGGGATCAGCGCTAAACATTGCATCAGGCCCATGACCAGCGCATCAAGCATGGTGATGTCTTGCGCCGTTCGGCGGTTGGCAAAGCCGATGTCGGCGAACAGCAGCACCAGACCGAACACCAGCGTTGCTGCGGCGACGACCAGCGGGTTGAGAAGCCAGGCATCCGGGACGAACATGGCCACGGCCAGACCCGCTGCCATCAGCGGCAAGCTCGCCACCACGACAAAGAGGAACAGGCGGCGGTTGTAGCTACTACGGAACAGCAGCGTATCGATCCCACCGCGCGCGATATCGACCACCATTTTCCAGAAATACAGAGCCACGGCCGCGAGCGTGCCGACGTGCAGCGCAACGTTTAGCGTCAGCATCTGCGCTTGGGTCACGCCGCCATCGATACCGGCCCAGGATGCCGCACTCCAAATCAGCACGAGATGACCAGAGCTGGACACGGGGAGGAATTCCGTGACGCCCTGAACGATCGATTGCAATACAAGCAGTCCAAACATGGACACGTGCCTCGGCTGATGGAGCGATTTTCGCGAAAAGGAATCGACCGCGAAAACCTGTTCGGGAAACATCCCAACAAAAAAGCGACAAAACAATCTGCGCCCCCGGTTTGGGGACATGTCCCGCATGGACTGTGCTTTGGTGTGCACAGCGTTGCGAAAGGGTCACGAAACGACGGATAAAAGAAGGCGACTATCCTGCTTTTTCAAAGATTTCGCCGCTTTTTCGGGCGGTTTGTGACGGCCAACGTCTTGTCAGTCCCCGTCTTTGGCGTTACCCGAATATTATGCGAACACTATTCCATTTCCCGCTTGATCCGAACTGCCGCATTATCCGCCTGATGTTGGGTGAAAAGCGGTTGGAATTTCGGGAAGCTCCCCCGTCTATGCCGGTACCGGATGCTCCTGTGATGGAGATTCCGACGCTCGAAGACGTAACGGGCGCACAGTTGCCCTACATGATGGTGATCGCCGAATATCTCGACGAGACCTACCCGGACCCGCCATTGATCGGGCGAGAAATTGTGGAGCGTGCCGAGACCCGAAGGCTAACGCATTACTTTGCGGTGGACATGGGCGGCCGCGTCACCAAGCCGATCCTCTTTGAAAAGGTGCAAAAGCCGATGGCGCGTCTGGGCGCGCCGGACAGCACGGCAATGCGCACCGCCGTCCAGCTCTCGACCCAATACCTTGGTGTGATCGAAGAGCTTTATGAGCATCGCAACTGGATCGCGGGCGGGTCGTATAGCCTTGCTGACATTGCGGCCGTGGCTCAGATCTCAGTGCTGGATTATGTCGGACTGGTGGAGTGGGACCGCTATCCGGTGCTGCGCCGCTGGTACGCGCGGGTTAAATCGCGGCGGGCCATGGAAGCCATCCTCGCCGACCGCATCGACGGCGTTCCCCCGCCAAAGCATTACTCCAACGTCGATTTCTGATCGGCGTTTTTGAGCACGCGTAGTGCTTCCCGCGCGCGCTCGGCCAACATGCCGTCGTCCCGCGCCGTGATGCGTTCGAGATCGGCAATGGCCAGCTGCCGGTCACCCTCCGCCAACGCGACCTGCGCCCGCAACCACAGCGCGGTCAAGCTAAACGGTTCCAGCAACAGGGCTTGGAGCGCATCGTCTGCAGCACGGTCGTAGTCCCGAACCGCCAGATAGCCTGAGCCGCGAAACACCAGCGCATCGACATTGTCGGGGTCCAGGGCAAGAGCGAGATCGAGGTCTGCGATCGTCCCTTCGAAGTCCCCCAAACTGGCGCGGATCAGCGCGCGATCGATCCAGAGCGAGGAATCAAACCGGGCGCGGTCCAGCGCCTTGGACAGGACGCGAAAGGCACGCTCCGGCGCACCGCCGCCATCAAAGAAGTCACCTGCCAACCGGTAGAAGCGCACCGCGTCCGGCGTATCGCGCACCGCTGGATGCTCAGCCAAGTCTTCCAGCAGCTCCGCCGCCCGAACCGGCTCCCCGGTCTGGAAAGTCGCAATGGCGAGGCAGTAGAAGCCATAGGCCTCCCCGCCCAGGTCTGAGATCAGCCACTGCTCGGCATAGTCCAAGGCGCTCACGGGATCGACTTCACCTTTGGCCATGCAGCTGACAAAGGTGCCTCGGTAGTCGGTCGGCACGTCAGCCGGATCAAAGGCGGCGCAAGGTGCTGCCATTCCCAGACTGAGACACATCAGCCCTATGCTTGCGCGGCGAAAAGGTTCACGAAGGGTCATGGATCCTGTTTATGCATGGAGCGTGGCGAAAGCGTGAGTGTGAGCAACCCTTCTATCCCGCATCTGTTCTGTTTTGGTCTCGGTTTTTCCGGTCAAGCCTTGGCGCGACTGGTGCTGGATGCCGGCTGGCGCGTCAGTGGCACGGTACGAACGGCGGAGAAGGCGGCGCGGCTGCGGGCGCGGGGGATCGAGGCGCTGGTGCTCGATGCCAGTGACGCCAGGGCCCTGCCTGCCGATGTGGAAGCCGCACTTCGGGACAGCACGCATATCCTGCAATCAGTCGGCACGGCCAAGGCTGGCGAAGACCCCGTTCTTCCCCTGCTCCAACCCCTTGCGCCCTCACTCTCCCCCACGTGGGCGGGCTACCTTTCGACGACGGTGGTCTATGGCGACTGGGCCGGGGCGGTGGTGGACGAGCGTTCGGAGACTCGCAGCACGTCCAAGCGCGGGCTTTCCCGACTGGCCGCCGAAGCCGCATGGGGAGCGCTGGGGTGGCCCTTGCACGTGTTTCGACTGGCAGGGATTTACGGGCCAGGGCGGAATGCGCTCGAAACCGTGCGCAAAGGCAAAGCGCGGATCATCGACAAGCCCGACCAGGTCTTCAGCCGGATCCACGTAGACGACATCGCCACGGCGGTTTTCGCCTCGATGACCCATGGTACGGCAACCGTCGAGCGGGCAGAGGTCTTCAACGTGTGCGATGACTTTTCCTGCGCGCCTGGCGACGTGATCGCCCACGCCTGCGGCTTGCTGGGGCAGCCAGTTCCCGCGCCCGTGTCGATGGACGAAGCCGGTCTTTCGCCCATGGGGCGGAGCTTCTATGCGGACAACAAGCGGGTGTCGAACCAAAAGCTGAAAGACGTTCTGGGTTGGGCACCTGCTTATCCAACCTACCGAGAAGGGCTCGCCGCTATTTTTTCTTCACCGCCCTTCGCGGCTGATTGAGCAGCTTGCGTCGGCGGTCACGGACTTCAAGCACGTACGTCACACCGACACAAAGCCCTGTCCACACGAGCCACGTCATCACCCAGAAAATCTCCGGCAGCACGTACAGTTCTGACAGGGTCAGCGCGTCTGAAGGCTCACCCAGACCCAAGAGATACCAGACCGACTGCAACCCCTCGATCAGCAGCGTCGCGGCGATGATCCGCTGCAGCCAGTCCAGCGGCAGGTTCTTGCCAATGCTCGACGCGCACAGCAGCGCGACCAGAAGCAGGCTTACCACGAGAATCCCGGCGATCGACAAAGTCGGCACCGGGTCCGTCTGCGGCCAGATCAGCGCAACGCCCCCGATCAGCAGCGCGACGACAACCAGCGTGCCTTGCGTCTCCAAGCCCCGTCCGTGTGCTTCCCAGTAGAGGACTGCACCGACCAGAGCCGGGGTGGCGTAACCCGCCCACGTGATGGGTAATCGCCAGCTTTCGATGGTGTAGGTGACGCTGCCTGAGCCGTCCCAGTTGAGCCGGAAATCGCGCAGGGTGCTGTCGCTTATGGAGACGAAAAAGCCGTGACCGAATTCGTGGAAGAAGGTCGAGAACCACGTGATCCATGTACCAATGGGCCCAAAGACCCAACCGACCGGCCCGCTCATGCGGCTAAGCTCGACCAGCAGCAAGGAAATCAGGCCGGCGAGCATCATCTCCAGCGCCACTGCTGAACGCACCGGCAGGTTGAGTGTGCTTGTCGGCTCCTTGGGCGCGCGGGCCATCAGCTGAGCTTTGCGCTGAGGGTATCGACTGCGGCGGCGAGGCGGATCAGGTCGCTCTCGCCAGAAAAGCGGTGGTCGGCGGCCTTAACCAGTTCGATCACCACGTCATCGCTCTTAACCTGCCGCGCAATGTCCAGTGCGATTTCTACGGGGACATCCGCGTCCTGCTGGCCGTGCAGCAGAGTGATGGGAATATCGAGGTCGATGGGCCCGTCGAGCAGCAGATTGTCCGCACCGTCTTCGAACAGAGCGCGGGTGAAGATGTAGTCGTCTTCATAGTTTGACGGCACCTGAACGAAGCCCTGCTCCATCACTTTCTGTTGCTGCTCTGCACTCAGCTTGGGCCACTGCAGGCGTTTGGTGAAGTCCGGCGCGGCAGCGATCCCGATCAGCCCGGCGACCCGATCCTTTCGCGCCAGCGCCGCCAGCAACATGAGCCATCCACCCATGGAAGAGCCGATGAGGATTTGCGGGCCGCTTGTCAGCTCATCAATCACAGCCAAGGTATCCTCGGCCCAGCGGCCGATGGTACCGTCTTTGAATGCGCCGTCAGACTGTCCATGGCCAAAGTAGTCAAAGCGGACAAACGATTGGCCGGTTTTTTCCGCATGTTCCTGTAGGAACAGTGCCTTTGACCCCTCCTTATCTGAGCCAAAACCGCATAAAAACACCAACCCAGGCGCAGAATTCCCCGCTTTCGCCGGTACTTGGTCGTAGACCAGCCTTGTCCCATCGGGCCGAATTAGCGTATTTGTCATTATGCGCCTCGTCTGCTGAACAGCGGTGGTTGTGTTCGGGCCAGCTTTGGCCGCGATTGTGTGGGATGGCATCTCACACCTGCTCGCCTCGAACAACCCGTGCTGCGGGCTGAGCGCGATCACAGGTCGGCTCGACGCGTGTGCGAGCGAAGAAAGTGTTGGGTGAAGCATGACGGCAACTACCCCCACCAATGGTGGCATGGGCGAACGGTCGAACGGCGCGATTGTTCAGGTCTCGGACTACCTCGAAGCTGGCCCGGTCAACCGCGTAGCGCTCGATCTTGCTGCTGCCATTCAGCGGTTTGGTGGTCAGAGCAAAATCATCAGCGGCGGTGGCCATATGGTTGCAGAGGCCCAGCGCGCGAGCGTCGAGCACGAAACCGTCACCCTGTCGTCCGCCAACCCTATCGGCAACCCGAGCGGCAAGATCGTTAGCAAGTTGGGGGAGTGGGGCGCGCAACTGGTGCACTCCCATGGTGAAGACGCGGCGGGCCACGTGCTCAAGGCCGTGGGCAAGCACCATGTTCCCCACGTTGTCAGTCTCTACGACCTTCCCGTTCAGCGGAACGGCAAGCCAACGCCGGGGCTGCGCAATGCGCTGAAGGCTGACCGAGTGCTGCTGGCCTCTCCGTTTCTGAAGAACCTGCTGGCTGAGGCGGGTTATCTCGATGGCGTAAATGCTTCGGTTGTGCCACCGGGGCTGGCGGTGAACGCACTGCACCCCTCAGTGGTAACGGCAGCGCGGCTGACGCGCATGGTTCGCGATATGGAGATCACGGCGCAAAGCCCCGTGGTGCTGTTCCCAGCCGCGTTGCAGGAAGGCGCTGGCCACGACATCGTCATTGACGCATTGAAACAGCATCACGATCAGACTTGGGTATGCCTTTTCATTGGCGTGGGTCAGGCCGAGCGGCGCTATCACTACAAGCTGAACCAGCGGCTTGAGGCCGAAGGGCTGGAGCGGCGGATCAAGGTCTATGAGGGCACCGAGGACCCTGCGACCCTCTACAAGCTGACCGACATCGTGATTTCCACGGTCAACGGCAACCTCGCCTTCGACTACGCCTGCGCGGAAAGTCAGGCGGCAGGGAAAATCGTGCTGGGGGCCAACAACGGCGCGACGGCGTTTCAGATTGAGCCGGGCACAACCGGCGCGCTGTTCGATCCGGGCGATGCAGAGACGCTGTCCATGGCGCTGGGCTGGGCCATGACCATGGAGCCAGACCGGCGGGCGGAATTGGAAAACAACGCCATGCTGCACGCCTTCAAGACCTACAAACGCGATGAGACCGCCCGTCAGATTTTTGACATCTACGATGAGCTACTTGCGTAAGGAATTTCCACGGTTTCGTCCTAACGTGCGCACACGAATCATTGCTTGATGGTTCTATCCTTCTTCACCAGAGAACATCTGTGATTAAAAATGGTTGAAATTACCCTCCCTGATGGCGCCAAGCGTCAGTACGACGGCGCCACCTCCGGCATGGACATTGCCCTGTCGATTTCCCCCGGCCTCGCGAAGAAGGCTTTGGCGGTGACAGTGAATGGACAGGCTTGGGACCTCAGCCGGGAGATCACTGAGGACTCTGAGGTCGCGATTATCGTGCGGGATAAGGGTGCAGATGATGCGCTTGAGATCATCCGCCACGACTGCGCCCACGTATTGGCTGAAGCCGTGCAGGAGCTGTTCCCTGGCACCCAAGTCACCATCGGCCCAAACATCGAAAACGGCTTTTTCTACGATTTCTATCGCGAGGAGCCCTTCACCACCGAAGACCTCGAAGTCATCGAAGCGAAGATGCATGAGATTATCGCCCGGGATGAACCCTTTGCGCGCCAAGTCATGGACCGGAACGAAGCCATCGAGTTTTTCCGCGCCAAAGGTGAGCAGTTCAAAGTCGAACTGATCCAGGACCTGCCCGAAAGTGAGACGATCACCCTTTACTCGCAGGGCGACTGGATCGACCTCTGCCGGGGCCCACATGCGCCGACAACCGGCAAAGTGGGCAAGGCTTTCAAGCTGCTGTCCGTGGCCGGTGCCTACTGGCGCGGCGATAGCAACCGAGAGCAGTTGCAGCGGATCTACGGTACGGCTTTTGAAGACCCCAAAGCTCTGCGCGCGCACCTGACCATGCTTGAAGAAGCCGCCAAGCGGGATCACCGGAAGCTGGGCAAGGAACTCGACCTGTTCCACATGCAGGAAGAAGCTCGCGGCGGCGTGTTCTGGCACCCCAAGGGTTGGCGTGTTTACACCGAGTTAGAGCGCTACATGCGCTATCGCCTCGACGACGCAGGTTATGAGGAAGTGAAAACCCCGCAGTTGGTGGATCGCAAGCTGTGGGAAGATTCGGGGCACTGGGAAAAATTCCGGGAGCACATGTTCACCACCGGCGATGCCGCCGATGAAGACGCAGGCTCCGACGATCGCATTCTCGCGCTCAAGCCGATGAACTGCCCGTGCCACGTCCAGATTTTCAATCAGGGCATCAAATCTTATCGCGACCTGCCGTTGAAAATGTCGGAGTTCGGATCCTGTCACCGGAATGAACCCAGCGGCGCGCTGCACGGCATCATGCGGGTGCGTGCCTTTACTCAAGACGACGCCCACATCTTCGCAACCCCGGATCAGGTGACAGCACAAACCAAAGAGTTCTGTGCGCTGCTGACCCAGATCTACGCCGACTTTGGCTTTACCGATGTCGCCGTGAAGTTCTCCGACCGCCCCGAAAAGCGGGCGGGGACCGATGAGACTTGGGACAAGGCAGAAGGTGCATTGCGGGAAGCGATCGAAGACGCGGGCCTGCCCTACACCATGAACCCCGGCGAAGGCGCTTTTTACGGACCAAAGCTTGAGTTCGTGCTGCGTGATGCGATTGGTCGCGACTGGCAGTGCGGAACGTGGCAAGTGGATTTCGTGCTGCCCGAGCGACTGGACGCGAACTACATTGCCGAAGATGGCTCCAAGCAGCGCCCAGTCATGCTGCACCGCGCCATTCTTGGTTCTTTCGAGCGTTTCATTGGGATTCTGATTGAGAACTACGCTGGCAAGCTGCCCCTGTGGCTGGCTCCAGTCCAAGTGGCTGTGGCGACGATCACCACCGACGCCAACGACTACGCTGAAGACGTGGTAGCAGAGCTGAAAAAGCACGGCATCCGGGCGGTTTCGGACCTGAGGAATGAGAAGATCAACTACAAGATCCGGGAGCACTCGCATCAGAAAGTGCCGCTGGTTGCCGTCGTCGGTCGCCGGGAAGCGGAAGAGCGGACCATCGCGCTGCGAACCCTTGGCGGCAAGGATCAGGAGATGATGGCGTTGGATGATGCGCTGGCGAAAATCCGTGCAGAAACCCGCGCTCCATACGACCAAGACACTGACTAAACCCCTTTTTCCCCGAAAGACTCGGGGAAAACCCTCATTTTTGCGGGCGTATACGCTTAGCGTGTGCGCCCGTTCGTGTTATTTGCTTGACGTCCGCAGCGCTGACGTACAAAGCGTCGCGAACCAGAACATTCACTTCAGGGAATAGAATCATAGCACGCCCACCCCTTCGGCTTGAGCCGAACAAGAAGGATCAATTCCGGGCCAACCGCGACATCCGCGTCCCGAAAGTCCGTCTTATTGACGATGAAGGCACCAACTACGGTGTCATTGCCACGCGCGACGCACTGGATCGCGCGATGGATGCCGGCCTCGACCTTGTAGAAGTTTCCCCAAACGTGGACCCACCGGTCTGCAAAATCATGGATTTCGGCAAGTTCAAGTACGAGCAGCAAAAGAAGGCCAACGAGGCGCGCAAGCGTCAGAAAATCGTTGAACTAAAAGAAATCAAGATGCGTCCGGGCATCGACGACCACGACTACCAGACCAAAATGCGCAACGCGAACAAGTTCCTTGAGAACGAAGACAAGGTGAAGTTCACCGTACGCTTCCGGGGTCGTGAGATGGCGCACCAGGATTTGGGTCGCCGTGTTTTGGAACGGGTGCAGGCCGAACTGGGTGATGCCGTGAAGCTGGAGGCCCATCCAAAGATGGAAGGCCGTCAAATGGTGATGATCGTTGCGCCAAAGCCGACTTAGGTCAGGCACTCGGTTGCTGCGGCAGCCCTAGACGATGATTATCCGCTGAAACCCTCCCTTGCGTTAGCGCATGCTTGCCAAGGGAGGCCCCCCTCTATAGAACCCGCGAATTGCTTTGTTCACTCCGGTGCGCGAGGCGATTCCCCTGTGCGTCTGGCCAATCGACATGCCTGCGCGCGGTCGTATCAACACTTTGAGTGAGTAGATGAAATGTCGAAGATGAAGACTAAGTCGGGCGCGAAGAAGCGTTTCCGCATGACGGGGTCTGGCAAAGTACGGATGAACAACGCGTTCATGCGGCACATGCAGACCAACAAGCCCCAGAAGATGAAGCGCAAGGCGCGCGGCACGTCCGTGATGTGCGAAGCCGATGCACGCATCGTTAAAGTTTACATGCCCTATGACCGTAAGCAGCGCCGGAAGTCCCGCGCGCAGCGTGCGGCCATGGCTCAGGCATAGGGAGGGCTGGATAAATGGCTCGAGTTAAACGCGGCGTCACCAGCCACGCTCGTCACAAGAAAGTCCTGAAGCTTGCGAAAGGGTCGCGCGGCGCCAGTTCCCGCCTGATCAAAACCGCAAAACAGCGCGTTGATAAGGATCTGCAGTACGCATACCGCGACCGTCGCACCAGAAAGCGGCAGATGCGCGGTCTGTGGATCCAGCGGATCAACGCAGGCGCTCGGGAAAATGGTCTGACCTACTCCCAGCTTATGAACGGCCTGAACAAGGCAGGTGTTGAAGTGGACCGCAAGGTTCTGTCCGACATCGCCGCGCGCGAGCCTGAGTCCTTTGCAGCCATCGTTGCAACGGCCAAGGGTGCGCTCGAAAAGGCTGCGGCTTAAGCTGCGTCACGCGCTGACGTGCTGAAAAGGGGCTTTACGGCCCCTTTTTTTGTGCCGCTCTCTTTGCGCCTCACGCATGCTGCCATAGACCCAGCAGCGCTGCACCTGCCGCGCGCTTACTGGCATAGTGCACTCAACAAACCCAACAGACACGAGTGGTCGATGATGGATTTAGAAGCCCTCAAGTCGGACCTGATGGCCCGTATCGAAGCCGCTGGCGACGTCGCCGCGCTGGAGGACATCCGCGTTTCTGCCCTTGGCAAGAAAGGCGAGATCACCGCGCAGATGAAGCAGCTCGGCGGCCTTGACCCCGAAGCGCGGAAAGCCGCCGGGCAGGCGCTGAACGCGCTCAAGGACGTGATTGCAGGCGCGCTCGACGCCAAAAAGTCCGGCTTTGCCGACGCTGAGTTGAATGCGCGACTGGTCGCAGAGGCCGTGGACGTCTCCCAATCGCCGCGCCCGCGCAAGGTTGGTCGCCTCCACCCGATCACACAGACGGTTGATGAGATCATCGACATTTTCGGTCAGATGGGCTTCGTCTGGGCAGAAGGCCCGGAGATCGAGGATGACTGGCACAACTTCACCGCCCTTAACATGCCAACTGACCACCCGGCGCGGCAGATGCAGGATACGTTCTACATGAACGGGCACAGCGGGGATGAAGGCTCGCTGGTACTGCGGACTCACACGTCCCCGGTGCAGGTCCGGACCATGCTAAAGGAAAAGCCCCCCATTCGCGTCATCGTACCGGGCCGAACCTTCCGCTCGGACAGCGATGCGACGCATACCCCGATGTTTCACCAGGTCGAAGGTCTGGTGATCGACAAGACTTCCAACATGGCGCAGCTCAAAGGGTGCTTGCTAGAGTTCTGCCGCACGTTTTTCCGCGCGCCGGACCTGACCCTGCAGTTCCGCCCGTCCTACTTCCCCTTCACCGAACCGTCGGCCGAGGTGGACATTCGCTGTGACCGCTCGGGCGGTAAGCTGGTGATCGGTGAGGGCAGCGACTGGCTGGAAGTACTGGGCTCGGGCATGGTCAACCCACGGGTGATCGAGGCTTGTGGGCTGGACCCGGACGAGTATCAGGGCTTTGCCTTTGGTCTGGGGATCGAGCGTCTGGCGATGCTGAAATACGGCATTCCCGATCTTCGCACCTTCTTCGACGGTGATGTCCGTTGGCTGCAGCACTACGGCTTCGAGCCGCACCTTCTCCCATCTCTGGTCCGGGGGCGCTAAGCGATGAAATTCACTCTCGATTGGCTCAAAGAACACCTTGATACTGACGCTGACCTGACGGCTGTCACCGATAAGCTGACCGCCGTAGGGTTGGAGCTGGAGGAAGTCGAGGAAAGCCCGCTGGCCCCTTTTGTCGTGGCCAAAGTGATTTCTGCCGAACAGCACCCAAACGCTGACAAGCTGCGGGTCTGCAAAGTCGATCCGGGCGACGGCACGATCTACAACGTCGTGTGCGGCGCACCGAACGCGCGCACGGGGCTGGTTTCGGTCTTCGCACCGGTCGGGACCTACATTCCGGGCAAGGACTTTACGCTGGAACTGGGCTCCATCCGGGGCGAGCGGTCCGAAGGCATGCTGTGCTCGGAAAAGGAGCTGCTGATTTCGGAAGACCACGACGGAATCGTTGAGTTGCCCGAGGACGCACCGGTGGGCACGCGCTACATCGACTATCGCGACTTGAACGACCCGGTCATCGAGATCAACGTAACGCCGAACCGGGCCGACTGTCTTGGCGTACGGGGGATCGCGCGGGATCTGGCAGCGGCGAAAATCGGCACGCTCAAGGCCAACCGCCCGACCTTTACCGGCGGTAGCGGGGCTAGCCCTGTTTCGGTTGAGATCGCCACGGAAAACTGTCCGATCTTCACCTACCGTATCGTCCGCAACGTCAAGAACGGGGAGTCCCCCGACTGGCTCAAGCGCAAGCTGGAGGCCATTGGCCAGAAGCCGATTTCAGCGCTGGTGGATATCACCAACTGGATGACACTGGACCAGAACCGCCCCATGCACGTGTTTGACGCGGACAAAATCGCTGGCGGCGCACTGACGGTGCGGCAGGCACAGGACGGCGAGTCCATGCTGGCGCTCAATGACAAGGATTACAGTTTTGACCCGGAGATGGTCGTGATCGCGGACAGCGAGCGCGTGGTCTCTCTGGGCGGCATCATTGGCGGGGCTGAGACCGGGTGCTCTGAGGACACGGTTAACGTTCTGGTCGAAGCCGCGCTGTGGAATCCGTCGAACATTGCCCGCACAGGCCGAAAGCTGGGCGTGCACACCGATGCGCGCTTCCGCTTCGAGCGCGGCACAGACAGCGCTTCCGCGGTCGAAGGGCTGGAAATTGCGACCCAATACATCCTCGATTTCTGTGGCGGCGAGCCCGGTGAAGTCCACGTCACGGGGCAAGAGCCGGCGTGGCAGAAGTCCATCGACTTTGACTTTGGCCTGATCGAGCGACGCGGCGGCATGGCGGTCGATACTGCAAGCGCAACGGCCATACTCGAAGACCTCGGCTTTGCCGTCAGCGGCAGCACGGTGGAAGTGCCGTCTTGGCGCCCTGACATCGACGGTCCAGCGGATCTGGTCGAAGAGGTGCTGCGCATCATCGGCCTCGACGCCCTGCCAACCACCCCGTTCAGCCGCCCGGACAACATGCCCGCCGTGGCGCTTTCCGCGCACCAGCGGGCCATGGGTGACCTCAAGCGCGCTTTGGCAGCTGAGGGCATGGACGAAGCGGTGCTTTGGTCCTTCACGTCTTCGGATGTGGCGCGGCACTTTGGCTGGAGCGAGAATCAATCAGACCTGTTGCTTGCCAACCCCATCAGCGCCGACCTCGACGTCATGCGGCCATCACTGCTGCCGAACCTCATTATGGCGGCGGGTCGGAATAACGACCGGGGCTATGGTGACGTGGCCTTGTTCGAAACCGGCCTGCGCTTCCTGTCGACCCAGCCAGATGGGCAACTGCCGACGGTTGGCGGGGTACGGATGGGATCGGCACAGCCGCGACACTGGGCCGGCGGCGCGCGCGCGATCGATGCTTTTGACGCCAAGTCTGATGCGCTGGCAGCGCTTGAAGCCTATGGCGCGCCCGTGGAAAACCTGATGACCGATACCCGCGATATTCCTGCGTGGTTCCATCCGGGCCGCTCGGGGACATTGGGACTGGGCAAGAACATCCTTGCCGTTTTCGGCGAGTTACACCCAAAGGCGCTGCGGACTGTTGGGATCAAGGGCCGCATGGTCGGGTTCGAACTGTTCCTCGACAAGGTGCCGCCCAAGAAAGGTAAGCCGGGCACGGCGAAGCCTTTGCTCCAGCCTTCTCCCTTCCAGCCCGTGAACCGCGACTTTGCCTTCATCGTTGATATGGATGTTTCGGCGGAGAAGCTTGTTCGTGCTGTGCGCGGGGCCGACAAGGCGCTGATTTCCGGGGTATCGCTGTTCGACGTCTACATCGGTGAGAACGTGCCAGAGGGCAAAAAGTCCCTCGCCGTGGACGTTACCCTGCAGCCGACTGAACGGACGCTGACCGATGAAGACCTCGAGGCTGTGTCCGAGAAGATCGTGGCCCTGGTGGCGAAGAACCTCGGCGGCGTCCTGCGCAGCTAAACCGCGGGCCGCGCGTCGTTGCTCATGACGATGCGCGGCAGGGCGAAGGTTAGCCCTGTCATCAGGCAGAACATGGCGCCGAGGACGATAAACACCGCCTCGATCCCACCCAACATGATGATGAAGCCGCCGATCAGTGGGGTCAGGGCAAAGCTCACGTCGCGCCACGTGTAAAAGACCACGCTCATCTCCGTGCGTTCCTCCGGCTTAACCAGCCGCATGAAGGGCAGGTTGCCGACGATGTCGAGCACGCTGGCCGAAACGGTTGAGGCAAGCATGAGTGCAAGGACGAGGTAGGCTTGTTGCTGGCTGAGATTGCCCGCAACGATCAGGCAGAAAGCCGCAAGGAAAAACGCGCACATGATCAGCCGTCGTACCCCAACCAGTGGCACAAACCGCGTCAGGAATGGCCCGGCGAACAGCACCAGTGTTGATGCCGAAATGAAGTAGCCGCCCAATGCTTCGTCGAGCCCAGCGCTGAGCACGTACATCGGCACATAAGTAAAGACCGACACGTAAAACACTGACCGGGTGACGGCGATCAGGTAGGCGATGGTCAGGTTGGGATCGCGGAAGTAGCGCTGCATCGCTTCGAGCGTGTTGACCCGCTGGTTCGCAGGCTCCGGGTCAACGTTGTCGGACTCACGCAGTCGCAGCGCCCAAAACACGGCGAGCAGAACCAGCGCTGCCGGGACTGTCATCAGATAGGCCACTTCCGGCCCGTAGGCGTTCCAGACAAACACCCCCGCGGGCGGCGCAATCAACCAGACTGCTCCAGCAAAAAACAGACGCCGAGACTCTGCCTGCGCCAAATCCTTTTGCGGCACAAAGTCGAGCACGTAGAGCGACAGAATCACCAGTGTCAGACCTGCGCCAGCATTGCGAAAGAACAGCCCCAGCGCAAACAGCACCGGCTGATTCAAAATCATCAACACCCCCGCCACACCCAGCGCAGCGACCGCAATGGTAAAGACCCACTTCCGCGTCAGCAGGCGGATCAGCGGGCCGGAGTTCAGCGTGACGAGCAGCGATCCGATGGCTGAAACTGCGAGCAGGTAGGACGCCATGGACTCGCTGCCCATGAGGCGCAAAGCATCGTAGGAAATGATCGTCACCACAAAGGCACGCGGTAGGTTTTCCAAGCCATAGAGCAACCCGAGAAAAAGGCTGTTCAGGTCAGAGGACTGCGAAACCGGTCGGAGGAGCGGTGGACGAACTGCCATGGGGTCAGGAAATCTTCCAGACGAGCGGCCTTTATTGGTCGCTCATGGAATCAAAGTGACAGAGCCGACCACGAAAAACCGCCCATTCGCGCCACCAGTTGCGTAAGCGGCTGCGAATCTGCGGGCGCTGGCATGAGGAAAAGACCTAGTCCCCAACCAAATCCCCGATTTCCGGCTGGTCAGCGAGGCGTTCCGGGTCGCCTGGGACGATGCGGGTGGTCATGTGGATCAGGGATTTGCGCTCCAGGTCATAGATGGCAACTTGACCCGAAGGCATCTTCAGTGCGGCAAAGCAAAAGGTGTCGAGTGCCGGGTAATGGAAGCAGATTTCTTCCTCCCCCTTGATCTCCCACGTGCCGAACAAAAAGCCGTTCTCGTCACGGTAAAAAGCGTCGCCGTCCGGGCTGTAATACTCGACCCAAGTGAAGCCCCCATCGACCGCGAAACCGTACCATGTTTGGTCCACGACCATTGCGCGTAACTGATTGCCAGTAATCCGAGGCTGGTCGCCGGGATCTTCGCCCGCGCCCAAAGACAACCGTGGTAACAGGAGGGAAGCGAGCATGGACAGAGCGAGCGCCAAGGCTCTAAAGCTCAAAATTTTCACCGATTCCCCTCTGCCGTGGTTTGCGGTCCTCGCGCTGAAAGCCTATGTCAAAGGGCAGGAAGTTCCAATGAGTGAAATGGTCGATCATGTTTGAAGGTCTGAGCAACCGCCTCGAAGGCGTTTTCAACACGCTGCGGGGTCGAGGCAAGCTGAGCGAGGCGGACGTCAATGCCGCCGCGCGCGAAATTCGCATTGCCCTGCTCGAAGCCGACGTCGCCCTGCCCGTTGCCAAAGACCTGATAAACCGGGTCAAGGAACGCGCGATCGGGGAGCAGGTGCTGTCCTCCGTCACGCCGGGTCAGCAAGTGGTAAAGATCGTCCACGATGCGCTGGTCGAAACCCTCACCCCGGCTGAAGGCGAAGGCGCGCTGAAAATCAGCGGCAACCCGCCGGTGCCTATCCTGATGGTTGGCTTGCAAGGCTCGGGTAAAACCACGACCTCCGCAAAAATCGCGCTGCAGCTCAAAGATAAAGAACGCAAGCGGGTCATGCTCGCCTCGCTCGACGTGCACCGCCCTGCGGCGCAAGAACAGCTGCGCGTCCTGGGTGAGCAAACCGGCGTCGATAGCCTGCCCATCGTTGCCGGCGAGACCGCCGTACAGATTGCTGAGCGCGCCATGCGCGAAGGCCGCTCAGGCGGCTATGATGTCGTGATCCTCGATACTGCTGGTCGTCTGACCATCGACGACGTGCTGATGGACGAAGTGGTCGCTGTACGCGATCTGGTGACACCGCACGAAACGCTGTTGGTGGCCGACGCCATGACCGGTCAGGACGCCGTGACCACGGCGACGGCTTTTGACGAGAAGGTTGGGATTACGGGGCTGGTGCTCACGCGGGTCGATGGCGACTCACGGGGCGGTGCGGCCCTGTCCATGCGCGGCGTCACCGGTAAGCCGGTCAAGCTGCTGGGTATGGGCGAGAAGATGGACGCGCTGGAAGTCTTTCAAGCCGATCGGATTGCCGGGCGAATCCTCGGAATGGGCGACGTGGTTTCGCTGGTGGAGAAGGCGGCCGAGGCCTTTGACGAGACCGAAGCCAAGAAAATGGCGCGTAAGCTCAAGAAAGGCTCCTTCGACCTAACCGACCTGCGCAACCAGTTTCAGCAGATGAACAAGATGGGCGGCCTGCAGGGGCTGATGTCCATGCTGCCCGGTGCGGGCCAGATGAAAAAGCAGATGGCCGCGACGGGGATGGATGAAAAGAAGATCAAGCATCAGATCGCCATCATCGACTCCATGACCCCGCAGGAGCGCACATTCCCCAACGTCATCAAGGCCAACCGAAAGAAGCGGATTGCAGCCGGATCAGGGACGACGGTGCAGCAGGTCAACGAGCTGCTGAAGCAGTTCGACAAGGCGTCGAAGATGATGAAGCGGATGAAGAAAATGGGTGGCAAGGGCGGTTTCCCGGGCATGCCCGGTGGCGGCGGCATGCCAGACATGGGCAATATGGACCCTGCTGAGCTGCAAGAAATGTTGACCAAATCCGGGATCGACCCTAAGAGCCTCCCCAAGATGCCGGGTGGACTCCCACCGGGCTTCAAATCCTAAAGAGTATCAGGGCCGTAGATCCCACGGCCCGGTGCGGACCAGGCTTGGGCCGTGCCGAACCCCATAAAAAATGAATGGATCGACAATATGTCTTTGAAAATCCGCTTGGCCCGTGGTGGCGCCAAGAACCGTCCTTATTACCGCATGGTTGTTGCGGACTCCCGCATGCCACGCGACGGCCGTTACATCGAGCGCGTTGGGTCTTACAACCCGATGCTCGAACACGGCGACGAAAACCGCCTCGTCGTAAAAGCTGACCGCGTTACGCATTGGTTGTCTGTTGGTGCACAGGCCACTGACCGCGTCCAGCGTTTGCTGGCGCAGGCAGGTGTCGTTGAAGCCAAGGCGCGCGCTGAACAGACCAAGAAGAACCAGCCTAAGACCAAGGCGATGGAGCGGATCCGCGAGAAAGAAGAAGCGGCTAAGGCTGCTGAGGAAGCTGCTGCCGCTGCTGCTGCAGAAGAAGCTGAAGCCCCAGCCGAAGAAGCTCCGGCTGAAGAGGCTCCAGCTGAAGAGGCTCCCGCGGAAGAAGCTGCGGACGACGAGTAAGCGTTCTGGGTTTCAGGTCGGGGTCCATGTCCATGACAGCTTCAACCGAAACGCAAAAACGTCTGAAAATCGGTGTCATCACCTCCCCGCACGGCGTGCGGGGAACGGTGAAGGTTCGATCCTTTACTGAAGATCCAGACGCCTTTGTTGAGTACGGTGACGTAACAACACACGACGGCTCGCGCGTGTTTGACATTGCCATTGTCGGCGATGCCAAGGGAACGTTGCTGTGCGAGATCGATGGCGTGGACGACCGCGATCAGGCTGAGGCGCTGCGCGGGGTCGAACTCTATATCTTGCGCGAAGATCTGCCTGACGACCTTGATGACGACGAGTTCTACGCTTCCGACCTGCTTGGCTTGGAAACACGGGACGCGGAAGGGCGCGTGCTGGGGTCGATCCGGAACATCCTTGACCATGGCGCTGGCGACATCGTGGACGTGCTCCACGCGGACGGCAAAGTGCGCTCTTACGCCTTCAGCGTGGCAAACTTCCCGGAGATCAACACGCGCGAGGGCTACGTGGTGTTGAACCCGCCACCGGAAGTGACTGCTCAAGACGAGCAGGGCAACGTACACTAGCCCCATGTCGTTCAAGGCCACCGTCTTCACTCTGTTCCCCGAGATGTTTCCCGGGCCGCTGGGTCATGCCCTCTCGGGCAAGGCGCTGGCAGCCGAGCAATGGTCCTGCGAGGCGGTGAATATCCGCGACTACACCGAGAACAAGCACAACAAAGTCGATGAGATCCCCTACGGCGGCGGCGCTGGTCTGGTGATGTCAGCCCAGCCCATAGACGACGCCCTCGCTGCGCACGAAGCAGCACCCGGTCCGCTGGTGCTGATGACCCCCCGTGGCCGCCCGCTGGATCAGGCCCTGACGCGAGAACTTGCGGCAGGGCCCGGGGTGCGCGTGCTGTGTGGGCGGTACGAGGGAATCGACCAGCGTCTAATCGACAAACACGCCCCGCTTGAGGTTAGTATTGGCGATTACATCCTCTCGGGCGGTGAAGTCGGTGCCCTGGTGATGCTCGATGCGATTATACGTCTGCTGCCCGGCGTCATGGGAAATGACCAGTCTGGCGCGGACGAAAGCTTTGAAAACGGGCTCCTCGAGTACCCACATTATACCCGCCCTGCAGAATGGCAGGGCAGAACTGTCCCTTCTGTGTTGCTTTCCGGGAACCACGAGGCTATTGCCCTGTGGCGCGCTGAAAAAGCGATGGAAATTACTGCGGCGCGGCGACCTGATCTTCTGGATCAGGAACAGGCCGCTGCCGATGAACCTGTTTCAAAAGAAAGGAAGAGGCCATGAACCTCATCCAAACACTGGAAGCCGAACAGATCGCGAAGCTGACTGACGGCAAGTCTATTCCAGACTTCGCAGCTGGTGACACCATTCGTGTGAACGTTCGCGTTGTCGAAGGCACCCGTGAGCGCCTGCAGGCTTACGAGGGTGTTTGCATCTCTCGCAAGAACCGCGGCCTGAACTCCTCCTTCACCGTACGGAAGATTTCCAACGGCGAAGGCGTAGAGCGTGTGTTCCCGCTGTACTCCCCGCGTCTGGACGACATCGCCGTGGTTCGCCGCGGTCGCGTGCGCCGCGCGAAGCTGTACTACCTGCGTGGCCGTACCGGTAAGTCTGCTCGTATCGCCGAGAAGACCTCGGGTTGGGCTGCAAAGCTGAACCAGGCAGCACGCGAAGAACGCGCTGCAGCGAAGAAGAAGTAAGCTTCTCCGCCGCTTCCCTCGAAGCGACCAACGGCCCGAAACGCCCGCATCCCGGAATGGGGACGCGGGCTTTTGCCGTTTCTGGTTTTCAGCATCTTAAATTTCGCGTACTCTTCGATCCGTAGGGTTTAACGCTTTACTAGGAGCATCTGTCCTGAACGCTCAGGCTAAAGAGGCCGCACCAAACGTGCCGCCGGCAGCGCTCTCCCATCCCGGAGGGTCTGCGAATGAAATCGATCCAGCATTGGTGCTGGAGACTGTGCAGTCGGTCCTCGACGACAACAAAGCCGAGGATGTAACCACCTTTGATTTGCGCGAGCGCTCTTCCGTTTCCGACCACATGGTAATCTGCTCAGGCCGTTCGACGACCCACGTCGGCGCGCTGGCTGAATACTTGCGTCAGGATCTGAAGAAGCTTGGCGCTGATATCGTGTCGATCACGGGTACGGGACAGGGGGACTGGATCTGCGTTGATGCCAACGCTGTGGTGATCCACATCTTCCGCCCTGAAGTCCGGGCTTACTACCAGCTGGAAAAGATGTGGGACCCCAAGTTCGACGTTAAGGCCACTGAAGCCGCACGCGGCGCGGAAGCCTCGGCCGCTTAGGCGGCGGTGACGCAGGTTTCGTGACTGTCACAGTCCATGCCATCGGCCGCCTCAAGCGCGGGCCGGAGACCGAGCTTGTTGACCGCTACACCAAGCGGCTCAAGCGCCTGAAGGCCAGTATTCGGGAATTGCCCGAGCGGGGCAGCAAAGAGCAGGAAGGCGACGCCCTCCTCGCCTCCATTCCCCCTTCAACCTTTGTAATTGCGCTGGATGAACGCGGCGAAGACATGGCCAGCCCCGCCTTTGCCCGCATGCTGGGGCAGCAGATGGACGAAGGGCGTGATCTCGCCTTCATCATAGGCGGTGCGGACGGACTTTCCGATGCCGTTCGCGAGCGGGCAAACGCGCTGGTGCGCTTTGGCCGAATGACTTGGCCGCATCAGATCGTGCGAGGCCTCCTGTTTGAGCAGATTTACCGCGCAGAAACGATTCTTCTCGGGCACCCCTATCATCGCGTATAAAGTCGGATAATCTCGTTTTTCGCTCAAATCTCTGGGGATGGGTACATGGCAAACACGCCGGTCGGTCTGATTATTCTGGACGGTTGGGGTCTGCGCGAGGGCGAGGCGTTTAACGCGCCGGCGCTGGCGAAGACGCCAAACTTTGACGCCATGATGCGTGGCTTCGCGACGGCGCACCTGTCAGCCAGCGGTGCGGACGTGGGCTTACCGGACGGTCAAATCGGGAATTCAGAAGTCGGCCACCTGAACATCGGCGCGGGGCGCGTGGTCATGCAAACCCTGCCTCGGATGACCGCTGCATTCGAAAGCGGTGAAGCTGCGCGCAATCCGGCGATCCAGACCTTTATCGACGAAGCAAAGACGGGTTCAGGCCGCGTTCATCTGCTCGGACTGCTCTCCCCCGGTGGCGTGCATGCGCATCAGGACCACTTGGGCCATCTCGCTCGTATTCTGTCTGCTGCAGGGCTGGAGGTGATCGTCCACGCCTTTACCGATGGGCGCGACGTGCCGCCAACGACGGCACCGACTGACCTGCGCGCCTTTCAGGCTGCCTTCCCCGACGTGCGGATTGGCAGCTTGCAGGGCCGTTACTGGGCCATGGACCGCGACACGCGTTGGGAGCGGACCGGCAAGGCCTATCAGGCGATCCGGAACGGCGCGGGCGCGGTCGAGGCCAGCGACCTTCCCGCCGCGCTCGAAGCAGCGCACGCTGAGGGCACGACAGATGAATTCATCGAACCGCTGATCACCACTGACTTTGCGCCCATGGCGGACGGTGACGCCATCGCGTGCTTTAACTTCCGCTCTGACCGCGTACGGCAGATCCTGAATGCGCTGCTGCTGCCAGATTTCGACGGCTTTGATGTCAGCGACCGACCCGCGTTTTCCAGTGCATTGGCGATGACGCCCTATTCGGATGCACTGGCCGAGCGCATGCACGTCGCCTTCGCGCCCAAGGGTCTGCCGAACACTTTTGGCCAAGTGGTCGCGGCGGCGGGACTGCGGCAAACACGGCTTGCGGAGACCGAAAAATATCCGCACGTCACTTTCTTCTTCAACGGCGGAATCGAAACGCCGAATGAGGGTGAAGCGCGGGTGATGGTGCCGAGCCCGAAGGTTGCGACCTACGATCTACAGCCGGAGATGTCCGCCCCGGAAGTCGGTGACCGGCTGGTTGAAACGATCCTGAACCCGGAGAACCACGTCTTCATCTGCAACTTCGCCAACCCGGATATGGTGGGCCACACCGGGGATCTCGATGCTGCGATCAAGGCTTGCGAGGCGGTTGATGCACAGCTTGGGCGAGCCATCGAGGCAGTACAGGCGCGCGGCGGCCGGATGCTGGTCACGGCGGACCACGGGAACTGTGAGACCATGTGGGATGAGGCCACCGATGGGCCCCACACCGCGCATACGACGAACCTTGTCCCGGTCGCTTTAGTCGGGGCCGCAAAAGGGTCAGTCAGCCTGCGCGACGGGCGGCTGGCCGATCTTGCGCCAACGTTGCTGGCGCTGCTCGGCGTGGCGCAACCGACGGAGATGACCGGGGTATCTTTGCTTTGAAAGCGGGCGCGGCCTTTGTTCTGTTTCTGCTGGTCTTGGTGGGCTTTGGCCCCGCAGCGCTGGCGCAAGATGACAGCGGCCCTGCCGGCAGCGAACAGCAGCGCGCGCGGGCGTTGGTGGGCCTGACCACGCAACTGAACGAAGCTCTGGCCGAAGAAGCCCGCTTCAACGCACTCACCGTGCAGCTCCAACGCTTTCGCGCCGGGACTATGGCACTGACCAGTCGGCTGAAGTTGCGAGAAGGCGTGCAACCGCAAACTACCCTCACCGCCACAGACCTTCAGGCGCAGGCGCTGGCGCGCTTTGTCGAGGATGATCTGGCGCTCAACGTTCTGGCCGCGAACGAGCAACTGGCCCCGCTGGACGCCGTCCGTGTGCGGGTGGTGAAGCTCAATGATGCGGTGGAAACCCTGCGCTCGGCGCTGGTGATGGAGGGGGTGGAGACGGACACTGGCCTGTCACTGCCAAGCAGTGCCGCCGATGCCATCGCCGCCCTGCCCCGTCCTGATGGCGTTTTTGCCGAGCGGCAACCCGATTTTCGCCCCTTCCCACCACAGGAGACGGCCGCGCAAACCCGCCCGCTGATCCTTCCGCTCGCAGCCGGCGGCAGCCGCGTGACACGGGCTTTCGGCGCTGAAGACCCGGACGATCCGGGCAAAATCTTTCAAAAGGGCGCACACCTGAGCGCGACGGCCAACGCTACAGTCCGCGCGCCGTTCGAAGGGAAAATCACTTATGCCGCACCCTATCTGTCCTTCGATAACCTGGTCGTGATTGAACATGAAGGCGGAGGCGCTACGTTATTGGCGGGTCTCCATAGTTTCGCCATTTCGGTCGGCGACTGGGTGGGGCAAGGTGCGCCCTTGGGTTTAATGGCACCGGCGACGGCACCGCCGCCAACCTTATACTTTGAATTCAGGATTGATCAGGTTCCGGTCGATCCGCTGGCTTTTGTAGGATCTTTGACGAATGAATAAGATGTTCCGTCGCGGCGTCAGCGCTGCTCTCGCCGCTGGCGTCGTCGGCGCCGCCGTTTGGGCACCGATGAGCACGGCGCAAAATGATGAGACCTACCGCCAGCTGAAGCTGTTCGGCGACGTGTTCGACACGGTTCGCCAGAACTACGTCGAAGAGGTCGATGATCAGGCGCTGATCGAAGCCGCCATACAGGGCATGCTCCAGAGCCTCGATCCACACTCGGCCTTCGAAAAGCCTGAAGCCTACGAGGAAACCCGCAAAGACGTGCGCGGCACCTTTGGCGGAATCGGCATTCAGGTGACGATGGAAGACGGCTACGTCAAAGTCATCGCCCCGATCGACGATACCCCCGGTGCGCGGGCGGGCCTTCAGGCTGAAGACCTGATCACCGCGCTAGACGGAGAGAGCGTGCAGGGTAAGACGCTCGATCAGGCGGTTGAGGTCATGCGCGGCGAACTGGGCAGCGACATCACCCTGACGATCTATCGCCCCGCAACGCAGGAAACCTTCGACGTGACTGTCACCCGCGGCAACATCCCGCTTATGTCGGTGCGCACGCTGATCGAAGATGGCGATATTGGCTACATCCGCATCAACCGCTTCCTTGGCACAACCGGCAAAAGTCTGGAAAACGAGCTGGAGAAGCTGGAGGAAGAAGCGGCAGAACAGGACGTGGAACTGCTCGGCTACATCCTCGACCTGCGCAACAACCCTGGTGGTAACCTGACGGAATCGATCCGCGTCGCGGATGCCTTCCTCGAGCAAGGCGAAATCGTCTCAGTCCGCAACCGCAACCACGAAGACGATGCCTCCTACTTTGCTCGCGAGGGCGATCTGCTGAACGGTAAGCCGCTGGTGGTGCTGATCAACGGCGGTTCGGCCTCAGCTTCAGAGATTGTTGCAGGGGCTTTGCAGGATCACAAGCGTGCGATCCTGCTGGGCACACCGACCTTCGGCAAAGGCTCCGTACAAACGCTGATCGGACTGGGTGAGCAAGGCGGTCTGCGCCTGACGACGGCGCGGTACTACACCCCTTCGGGTGACAGCATTCAGGCCAAGGGCATCGAGCCGGATATTCTGGTGGAGCTGGCCCGTCTGGAGCCGCTGGAAGGCTACAGCTCAGACAACTTCCGCTACGAAAGCGACTACAACAACGCGCTCGATGACGGTTCGGCTGAAGACGGCGAAGCGGCTGAAGGCGAAGGCACCGAGGGCACTGACGCTGCAACGGAAACGGAAACAGACGCAACTCCCAAAGATGCCGATGGCGAAGCGCCGGCCGAGGGTGAGGGCGAAGGCGACGACGCAGCCGAGGAAGAGAACGACGAAGAAGCCGAGCGCTTCTTTGACTTCCAGCTGGTGCGCGCCAAGGATCTGATCCGCGGCATTGCGATCTATCAGAACTGATGAGCAAGACCGAAGACGCACTCGACCCGCGCTACCGCCTTGGCGCGGGGATCGTGTTGTTCAACGCGCAGGCGCAGGTCTGGGTCGGTCAGCGGATCGATAACCCCAGCCCCGCTTGGCAAATGCCACAGGGCGGTCTGGACCCTGCGGAAGATCCTGCCGACGCAGCCGTGCGGGAGTTGGAAGAAGAAACCGGCGTCAGCCCAAGCCTGACGGAACCCTTGGGTGGGGGCGAGCGCTGGTTGCGGTACGACTTTCCCGAAGACTTGCGCAAGCAGCTCTGGCGCGGCTCCTACATCGGGCAGCAGCAGAAGTGGTACGGGATGCGCTTTCTCGGGACGGACGCTGACATCAACATCGAAACCGAGCACCCAGAGTTTGGCGCTTGGCAATGGGTGGAATTGGAAGAGACGGTTGACCTGATCGTCCCGTTCAAGCGCGCGCTCTACACTCAGATCGTGGAGACCTTTCTGCCCATTCGAAACCGGCTACGCGCCGGTTCCTGAAATTCTTGAGACAGCGAGACGCTCTCTATGTCCAGCCCCAACGCCGTGCTTCACTTTTGGTTCGATGAACTGACACCGCAGCAGTGGTTCAATACCTTCACCGACGTGGATGACGCGATCCGCGAGCGCTTCGGAAAGACGCATCAGGCGGCAACCGAAGGGGCCCTTTTCGAGTGGCGGAAGACGCCGCACGGACGGCTGGCCGAGATCATCGTGCTCGACCAATTCTCCCGCAACCTGTTCCGCGAAGACGCGCGCAGTTTTGCATTCGACACTGTGGCGCTGGTGCTGGCACAGGAAGCGATTGCAGCCGGAGCAGAAGAGGCGCTGGCGGCGGAGGAAGGGCGGCTTGCGTTCCTCTATATGCCCTTCATGCACTCGGAAAGCCTCGCCATGCACGCGATTGCCGAGAAGCTCTTTGACGGGCCGGGGATGGAGCACAACCTCGACTCCCTGCGCAAGCACACCCGCGTTTTGGAGCGCTTTGGACGCTATCCGCACCGCAACGCGGTGGTGGGTCGAACCTCGACACCGGAAGAGCTCGAAATGCTCAAGTCCGGGCGCGGGTTCTGAGGGGCTGGCCTTGCCTGCCCATGCCTGATACCAGCGCACAATGAACCTCCTTAGCCTCCCCCCCACGCTCGCCGGTTTCGTCCTTGGCCTGGGCCTCATCGTCGCGATTGGTGCGCAAAATGTCTTCGTGATCCGCCAAGGTTTGCGCGGTCAGCAGGTCTTTCCGACCGCCATGACTGCAGCGCTCTGTGACGCGACGCTGATCTTCCTCGGCATCGGCGGGCTGTACCTGGTGATCGAGCAGTTTCCGATCATTGCCATCGTCGCCAAGTGGATGGCGGTCGGCTTTCTGAGTTGGTACGGGCTGGTCAGCCTCCGCCGGGTGTTCCAGAAACCTGAAGAAAGCTGGCTCACTCATGGCGAGCAGCCCACGCTATCCGCGTGGCGCGCCGTCACCACGACGCTGGGCTTTTCCCTGCTCAACCCCCACGTTTACTTCGACACCGTGGTCAAGCTTGGTTCGACCGGGGCGCAGTTCGGTGAGATGCGCTGGTGGTTTGCGATCGGGGCAGCGATGGCGTCACTCTTGTGGTTTTTCTCTATCAGCTACGGAGCCAAGCAGATGGCCCCTGCCCTCTCCACCGTGCGCGGCGCGCGTATCCTCGACACCATTGTGGCGGTGATCATGTTCACCTTTGCCGCGCTCATGGCCCTGTCGCCGGCCCAGGCGAGTGCGCAGGCCGTGGTGAATACCGTCAAGCTGGGTCCGTGCGACGACCTCACCGGCGTCTGTCTCGCCAACCCGACGCAACGCTATCAGCACGGGGTCTTCGGGCAGGTCTTTGAGTATGGAACGATGATGACCATCGACCCGGCAAACGGCGCGGCGCTACAAACCTACAACCTGCCCTACAGTCAGGTTTTCGAGGATCGGCGCGTGCGGATAACCGACCTCGACGACGATGGACGGATGGAGGTGATCGTCGTCGTCACCGAACGCGAAGCAGGCGCGGCCGTGGCGCTCTATGCCTTTGAAGAAGGCAGCGCATCAGAAGCCGCATCGGTCTTCCCGATGGCCCAATCAGAATTCATCGGCACGCCCAAACGTTGGCTTAACCCACTGGACGGCGCCGTTGATTTGGACGGCGATGGCAGCCGGGAAATTGCAGTGATCGAGACCCCGCACATCCGGCCTACTCTGCGTATTCACCAGTGGAACGGCGGCAGCCTCGACGAGATCGCGCGCGTACCGCTGGAAGGCTACAGCAACCATCGCATGGGCTCGTTGGTCCAGACGGGCGCACTGTTCTGCGAAACCGGGACAACCGGCGAAGCGCTGATCCAGATCCCGCGCACCGATGCGCCAGAAGCGGCAGAAGGGTCAGCGCAGTCCGGGGTCTTTCTGTTTGACCTCGCGGCTGGCGCGTTGACGCCGACGACACTGGTGCCAACAAAACGAATCAATCCGGGCTTCTTTAATCAGAATGTCGCGTGCGCGGCGTTACGCGACCAAATCTGACCGCAAAAGCCCTTCAGATCAGTCTCAGGCCAATTTCGGCGCGACTCTTTTTACGAAAGAGAGATTCGCGCCGAAGGGCGATTCCTCCCCAATGATATTCTTGATCCAAAGCGCTCTGCAGCCTGATCGTCTTTGACCGACTTCTATAAAATTTAAAATACTTGCTGACTGTTGCCCATAGGTCGCGAATCCAAAGCCTGTAGACCCTTGGACACGCTCGCCTTCCTTGGCCATGCGAGACGGCCTTCTCTATAAAAGGCACCTCAAAATGCGTGTGTTAGCACGCGCTTTTGCAAGGGATGAGAATCCCCTCTGCTTTGTGACCGTGCAGAAAACCAAGGGCAGTACTATGAAATTCTCGAAAGCAATCGCTCGCACACTGACCGCTGCGCTCGCGCTGTCAGCCAGCCTGCTCGCCGCGCCTGTGCAGGCGCAGGACACTCCCAACACGACAACCATGATCGTCGTGGACATGTCCGGGTCAATGCTGAAGCTGCTGGGCAGCGAGCGCCGCTATGAAATCGCTCAGTCGATGCTGGTGGACGTGCTGCCCGACGTGACGGCCCAGTCGAACACGGGACTGGTCGCCTTTGGCCACCGGCGAGAGAATGACTGCACGGACATCGAGATGTTTGCCACGCCGGGCGCAGGCCTCGACAACCTGCGCGGCTATGTCAGCACGCTGGCCCCGGTCAACCGCGCCAAGACGCCCTTGCGCGATGCGGTCGCCCTTGCTGCCAACCAGATCCCCAGCACGTCGCAAGGCGCGATCGTTGTGGTCTCCGACGGGGAAGACAACTGCGGGGTCAACGTCTGTGATCTGGTGCCAAACCTCCGCGACCGCGGGATCCCTGTGTTCTTGCTGGGCATAGCGCTTGAGAATGAGTCAATCGAGCAGATCCAGTGCCTGACCCGCGATACCGGCGGCTTCCTGATCCAAACTGAGAGCGCGACTGAACTGCCGCGCTACACCGATTTCCTTTTCCGCGTCTCACGCCTGCGCACCCGAAACGCCGCGCTGGAAGACGAGCTCGCCCGACTGCGTGCGCAGCTGTCTGATCAGGAAGTGGTCCAGGCCGATCTGGAGAACCAGATCATCATCCTGACCCAGCGCCTTGCCGATGCCGACCGCAGCGCTGAGCTGGACGCCCTACAAGCCGAAATCGCGCGCTTGCGGGCAGCGAATGACGAGAAGCAGCAGCGCATCACCGGGCTGGAGGGCACGCTGCTGACGCTGGAGCAGGACAAGGCACTGCTGATGGCGGAAAAGACCGCTATGCAGGACGAAATCGACCGCCTGACGGCCCTAATCGCCGACCTACAGTCCCGCCTCAACGCCGCCAACGCCAACCAGCGCGACCCCGATGAAGTGGCGGCGCTCAAGGCTGAGATCGCGCGCCTGATTGCACTGGTTGAAAACCTTCAGGCCGAGCTGTCTGCGGCCGAAGCGACGAACCAGTCCTTGCAGCAAATGATCGAGGGCCTTTCGGCTGAGAATGAGGGGATGAGCGCAGAGAATGCACAGCTGCTCCTGCAGATTGAAACGCTGACTCAGGCGGTTGAAGGCCTGAGCACCGATAACGATACCCTGCGCGCGGAAATCGCCCGGCTTGAGGCGCTGCTAGCAGAAGGGTCGAGCGCAATCAGTTCGCTGCAGATCCGGATCGACGCCGCCGATGGCAAGGACGAGCAAATCGCTGGTCTCCTTGCCCGCATCACCGAATTGGAAGCTTCTGAGCAGACCTTGCGTGCTGAATTCAACCGCGTGTCGGTCGAACTGGCCAGCAAGGACGACATCATCCGCAACCGTGACCTCACGATCGAGCAGCTGCGCCAGACGATCCAGAGCCTGAACGGCTTACTGGCGCGGAAGAACGCAGTCATCGCCAGCCTCAACGAGCAAATCGCTACTTTGCGTGCGACGTTGAACGAGATGGGCGACAAAGACGCTGAGATTGAGCGGCTCAACACCATTATTCTGGCACTTGGTGAAGACCTGAACAGCAGCGAGACCACCATCGTCGATCTGACCGACCGTTTGGCTGACGCCGAAACCGCCATTGCTGCGCTTTCCGACAGCGCAAACGGGGCGCAAGGCGAGATTTCCGTACTCAACCTGACGATCCAGGAGATGCAGGAAGGCGCTGACTCCTTGACCGTGATGGTCGAGGAGCGCGATGCGGCGCTCATCGTGCTCATGGACCAACTTGCCGAAGCCGAGCGCACGGCGAGCGAAGCTGAACAAACCATCATCCTGCTGCGCGAAGAACACGCCATGCTCGACGATAACCGCGAGAGTCTTGAGCAACAGATCATCGTGCTTGAAGGCCAGAAAACCGACTGGCTGACCGAGCGTCGCACACTGATCGTCGCCCGCGATGAAGCGGAAGCGGCCAAGAGTGCGGCCGACATCGAAAACGACGCGCTGACGCTGCGTCTGACAGCCTCTGAAGACGAGCGCAGCGCGCTTGAGGCGCTGATCATTGACCTCCGCGACCGCCTGAACGCGGCCTACGTGGAGATTGACAGCCTAACAGCGGAAAACGCCGACTTGAGTGACCGCGTGCGGGTGCTGGAGTTGGAGCTCGAAGAGCGGACGAAGATCATCGACGACCTGATGATCCAGCTCGCCACCGTGACCGAAGAACGCGACGGCCTGCTGATCCAGAACCTCGAACTGACTAAGAGCAACGAGCAGTTGATCGTCGTGCTGCAGGAACGCGATACGGAGATCGAAGGCCTGACGCTGGACCTCCGCGCCATCCGCACCACGCTCGACGAAGCGCGCATGGCGTTGGGCGATGAGCGCATCCGAACCCGCCGCCTGCACCTGCAACTCGAAGAGGCGCGCGGCTCCTTCCTCGGCCTGCTGGCCAGCTGTCACACGGACGAGGAAATGGCCGTGTTCGCCGAAGCCAAGTTTGAAGACCTCGGCGAAGCAGCACGCGCCTGCATCGGCGACTACTCCGCCCTGATTGTCGAGCGCGACACCCTGCTCGCCGACCTTTCAGCGGTGACCAGCAGCCGCGATGACTTGCAAGCCGTGATCGACGAGCAAGTACCGTCCTACATGGCCCTGCGTCAGCGGGTGGACGCGCTGGAAGCCCAGCAGAACAGCCTGCTCGCGCTGATTTCCTCGGCATCCAGCCGCAGCGACCTCGACGTCACGTCGATCGAACGGGAGCTGACGTTAGTGATCGAAGAGCGTGACGACCTGCGCAGCCAAATCATTGCGCAAGATCCGGCCTATGACCTCGTCGTCTCTCGCCTCGCCATGGTTGAAGCTGAAAACGAACGTCTCAGCGCGCTGCTCGAACGCCAAGACCCCGGCTACGACATCATTGTCGCGCAGCTGGAGCAGGTGACGGTCGAGCGGGACCGCCTGATCAGCATCCTCGACAGTCAAGACCCGTCTTACATCATGCTCAAGTCACAGGTCGAAAGCCTGACGGCCGAACGCGACCGCCTGCTGATGCTGATCAGCGTGCAGGACCCGTCCTATGAGACCATCACCAACCGTCTGCAGGCCGTGACCATCGAACGCGACCGCCTCGCCGCGGCGCTGGCGAAGCAGACACCGTCTTACGCGGTGATCAAGGCGCAGCTGACCGATGCCCTGGTGCAGCTCGAAGGCTGTGAAACCTCGCGCCGCAGCATGAGCGAGGAACTCGCACGGCTGCAGCGGGTCGTTCGGGAAAACAACGCCTTTATCGATAGCCAGCGGACTCAACTGTCCGATCAGGAAGGTTACATCGCCCGTCTGATCACCGGCGGTTCGAGCGCAGCGGAACTCGAAGCCCTCTGCGCGGCGCGCTAGCGTCACGTCACTTCGCATCAACAAACAGGGCCGCGTCATCCATGGCGCGGCCCTGTTTTTTTTGAAGCAAACGGCATCCGCGACGCCGTGCCTCCTAAAACTTTGGCGCATTTGACCCCATATGGGAATCAGTGACCGAACCAAGGAGCACCCCATGGCCCTCTCTGCGACTTCCCTTAAGCAGGCTTATGACGCCGTTGTCGAACGCGGCTGGTCGAGCCTGACGCTCACGGACATCGCTGAAGCGACGGGCATGACCCTGGCCAACCTACGCGGACAGTTGAGCAGCAAGTACGACCTGATCGCCGACCTCAACCGCCACATTGACGCTGAGGTGCTCGCCGACGTTGGTAGCGTCGATCTGAACGACCCGCCACGCGACCGACTGTTTGAAGTCATGATGGCGCGCTTTGATGCGCTGGCCCCATTCAAAGACGCCCTTGGTGCGATGGCCATGGCGGCGCGCAGCGACCTGCAACTCGCCGCTCTGACCCGGCGCAGCATCGAACGCTCCATGGGCTGGATGCTGGAAGCTGCAGGCCTGAGCAGTGGCGGGTGGAAGGGCATGTTTCGGCGCAACGGTCTGGCGCTGGTTTACTTCCGCACGTCTCTGGTCTGGCTCAAGGACGACAGCGAAGATCTAGCGGCCACCATGAAATCCATGGACCGCGCCTTGGGTGATGCCGAGCGGTGGGCAAACTCGGTCGAAAACGCGTCCTTTGGCGAAGGATTTTCGCGGGCGCGCGAGCAATTCCGCGATATGGCTGACCGGGCACGGGCCGCCGCACCAGGTGGCTTCCGCTTCCGTGGTAACGACGACGACCCTGCGCCTGAGACCCCCGACGCGGGTGACATCATCGACACAACACCGGACCAGCCTCAACCCTAGAGCAAGCGGTTGCCGAAGTGTCGGCCTTCATGCTCCAGCAACCACTTTTTCCGCCACAGCCCTCCGCCATAGCCGGTCAGTGAGCCGTCCGCCCCAATGATGCGATGACAAGGAACGATGATCGCCAGCCGGTTCGCGCCGTTGGCCTGCGCAACGGCGCGCACGGCTTTGGGGTTCTTCAAGGTCTCGGCCAGCGCGCCATAGCTGCACGTCTCCCCGACAGGAACCGCCAACAGAGCCCGCCAAACCGCCGTGACAAAAGGGGTTCCATGCAGGGCAAGAGGGGTACGAAAGCGCGCAAGCGCGCCTCTGAAGTAGGCGTCAAGCTCTTCCCGGATTTGTGCTGTAACGCGGGTCTCTCCGACCGCCAGGCCCTGCCCCGTCGCGCGCATCACCGCGCTTACCTGCGCGCCAAAAATGCGCCGGTCGAGAAATTCCAAAACTTGCAAAGCGTCGTCATCTGCAACCGCAACCATGGGCTGGAGGGGCGTATCGATCAGCGTAGCGCTGAGCCCGCCGGGCTCAAGCCCTACCCCGTCCAGACTAGCGCTGAGCAGGGTCTCAAAGTCCATGCCCTCAAAGGGTGTCATGTCGCGAAGTTTGGCAGCGCCTTTCATGCGGCCACCCTACTCCAGCTGCCGCTTCCGGCCAGATCAGCGCAGGGCTGAGCCATCGATTTGCGCGAGGAAGCAATCGACGTAGGCCTTAATGACATGATCGAAAGCATAGATTTCGGGGGCGAAGTTGACCTCGTTCACGGCCGCGCGCTCCGCTGTATCCGGATCGAAGCCTAAGACATCAACACCCAAGGGCACCTCACCAATGATCTGGTTGATCTGCTCCAAAATGACAAAATACCGTGGGTCGAGAGCCGATGGGTCTAACCACTGGGTAACGCCTCCCCCTCGGCCGCTGGGCTTATGGGCGATCTTGACTTCGTCTCCCTCGGCCAGAACGTCGTCCAGTGTCAGACCCCGATTGGCCAACATCCGTTCGAGTTCAAATTCTGTGTTGGAAAGCTCGAACGACACACTCTTCTTGAGCGCCCTCAAGATGTTACCTTCCTCTTCACGATAGGCCGTGCCGAGAAATTCATCGAGGAGCGCGCGCACTGTCCGCTGACCGTCGCCGGTGATGATCGAAAGAGGAAAGTGGCGAACTTCCAGAATGGCATTCCCCAGAACCGTGATGCGGGCGTAGCCTCCGGGAACGAGTTTTTCCACCATACCGTCCCAAATATCGAAGGCCCGTCGGTCGAGGGCGGCCTGTAACTCAGTCGCATTCGGCAGGTCGCACACCACACCGCGCCCCCGCGTTCCATTGTGCGGCTTCAGCA
>CBFHUI010000021.1:0-33492 GCA_965658725.1 Alphaproteobacteria bacterium
CTACTCCGAAGGGTCGGCGGGCGTGCCGATGCTGTTCAACCTGCTGCTGGGTCGGGAAGACCCTAAGCCAGCTCTGATTTCCGCCTTTAGTGCGCGGGAAACAAAGCTCCATCTGGGCTACATGGAAGCCGCGTTGGAGGGGAAAGACTACATCCTCGGCGATGCGTTTTCAGGTGCAGACGTTGGACTGGGCTACGTCGCCAATGCTGCCCGACAGCTCAAGCTGCTTGACGAATACCCGACACTCAAAGCCTACGCCAAGCGCATCACATCCCGCGATGCCTTCATCCGAGCATTCGCCAAAACAGGCGGCTAGCGGCTAGAGCGCACGATCGAGCGAAGGGTCAAGCGCAGCGTCGGGATCCTGGCCTGCCACGACCTTGCGCAGCAATCCCACCACGGTCTCCCGCTCCGCTGCTGTCAGGGCGCTGAGCACGTCTTCCTGTGCCAGCCGTAGGGTCTCGGCGATCTGCTCATGCAAGGCGCGGCCGGTTGGCGTGATGGTCAGCTGCGCCTGCCGGGCGTCGCTCGGATCCTGCTGCCGCGACAGATGCCCGACGGCCAACATGCGATGCACGGCGCGCGAAATCGAATTGCGCGGCCGCCCTGTGAGCCGCGAAACGTCCTGCGCCGTCAGCGCCGGATAGTGCGACAGACAAAGCAGCAAGAGATATTCTGCCCGCGTGATCCCGGTCTCTCGCTTTACCGTGTCATAGGCCGGTACAATGATGGCGCTGGTGACAAAGGACAGCAGCGCCGCGTCGCGGAACTCCACACGGTCGATGAAGTCGATGGGGTCCAGAACCATCCCTGCGCCTCTTCCACGTTGTTGCGTGCCCGGTTTCCGCGGCCAGCGGTCCTTTGACGTCCTCAGCGATTTGTACCATATATTGTTCCAAGTGGAACAATATTGCTGAGAGAGTGAAAGCCATGGCGGGCAGAAGCAAGCTCACAATCCCTGACCTAGCCGTCAAGAAAGCCGCCGGTGAGCGGCTGGTTATGGTCGCGGTGGGTGAGGCCATGAGCGCGGCGTGGGCCGAGCGCGCGGGCGTGGATATCATCGGCATTGGGGACAGCCTCGGCATGACCCTGCACGGCCACGCTAACACCCTGGCGATCACGGTCGATCAGATGATTGACCACTGCCGCGCCGTGCGTCGGGGCGCACCAAACACCCTCACCCTAGCCTCCATGCCCTACGGCTCCTACGCCACGCCGAGCCTCGCCGTGACGAACGCTGTGCGGATGATCAAGGAGGGGGAGATCGAAGCGGTCAAGCTGCAAGGCGGTCGCGAGATGTTCAACATCATCAAGGCCGTTGCCGACGCAGGCGTTCCCGTCATGTCGCACGTCGGACTGCTTCCCCACCGCGTGCACATGCTCGGCGGGTTCAAAATGCAGGGTCGGACGGCAGAAGCTGCGCTGCAGATCATCGATAACGCCCGCGCCATTGAGGAAGCCGGCGCGATCGGGCTGGAGATCGAGGCCATGCCCTTTGAAGTCGGAAAGGCCGTCGATGAGGCGGTCGATATCTTCACTTTTTCCATTGGCGCAGGGGCGGCCGGCACTTGTCAGCTGCTCAACGGCTACGACTTGATTGGGGCCTTTGATACCTTCAAGCCCAAGTTCGCTAAGCGCTACGCCAACATGGCCGAAATCGCCACCCAGGCCTTTGCCGACTATGCCGCAGACGTGCGCAACGGCACCTTTCCCGATGCCGACCACAGCTACGCGATGAACCCCGAAGAAGCCGCCAAGCTCGCGCGGGCGCTGGATGAGGAAGACCGCTCATGACCAAAACTGAAATCTCGACCGACGACGTGCTGCGGGAGCGCTCACCGCGGCGACTGGGCCAGTTGGTCCCGAACGGCATGCTGGAAGACAACTACCCGCGCAACATGTGGTGGGCCGCGGCACACGTGGACGAAGTTCGTGAAAAGCCGCTCGCCCGCTGGCTGCTCGAAACCCCGGTGGTGCTGTACCGCATCGAAGACGGCACCCCCGCTGCGCTTTACGATCGTTGCCCGCATCGCTGGGCACCACTGTCCGAGGGCCACGTTTGCGGCGACAAAATCGTTTGCCCCTATCACGGCATGGAGTTCGACACGACGGGCCTGTGCACCAAAGCGCCCACACAAAAGATGCAGCCAAACATCGCGCGCATCCCGTCTTTTCCTGTGCGGGAAGCCGGGGCCTTTATCTGGATCTGGATGGGCGACCCGGAAGCGATCGACTGCGACCCGCCAGAAGTCGGCTATCAGACCGACCCGAACTGGAGCTTCCTGCACGGTTACTACGAGGTGGCGGCGAACTGGGTGATGATCCGGGAAAACGTCTTTGACCTGACCCACATCGCCTTTCTGCATAAGAACACCTTCAAGCAGAACGACTGGATCAACGCGCCCGACAGCTTCATGGAAGGCGACGTGCTCTGCTACCAGCAAGAGTTCGACCTCGCCCCGCTCTCCCCTCTGTTCTGCGCAGGCATGGGATTACCGGAAGATAAGCCGGTCAAGCGAGTGCAGAAAGGCACCATGCCCTCGCTGGCGATTTCCTTCTCCGACTGGAACGTCCACGACCCCGCGCCCGAGCCTGGACGGCGGTCTGACTTTGTGATGCGCGGCTGTCATATTGTGACGCCCGCCCAGCGCGGCCGCACACACTATTTCTGGGGATCCGCCTTCGACGTGCCCTCGCTCTCGCAGGACGTGATCGACAAGACCAAGGCGAGCGTCATCGCTGCCTTTGACGAAGACAAGCACTTGCTGGAGTTGATGCAAAAGCAGATCGCCGCCGATCCGCGCGGGCTGTCCTATCTGGAAGTCACGCTTGGACCCGACAAGGGCGGGATCCGCGTCCGGCAAATCCTGAACAAGAAACTCGCCGAAGAGGGCCGCCCACCGCTGGCTGGGGGTCTGGAGTAAGGGCTGGGATTTTCGTCTCGACCATTTGAGTGACAAGTCAACAAAATTGACACTGGCCGGGCTTCGGCGTTAGGTCGTGGGACGAGCTTGCGCCTCGTAGCCAGGAAAAACCGGGCCGACGCGGCGGAGGGCACAAACGACAGCTAGGCAGGGGCACCCGACCGATGAGCAACATGGACCAAATTATCACCACGGACATTTTTATCGGCGGCAACCATCGCCCCGCGTCCAATGGTGCGCTCTATGATCTTCACAACCCCGCCCGCCCCAGCGAACTGGTTGGCCATGCTGCTGCCGCGACGCGTGAAGACGTGGACGATGCGGTCAAGGCAGCGCATGCAGCGTTTCCGGCGTGGGCGGAGATTGGGTACCAAGCCCGGATCGACATCATGCGGCAAGTGGCCGACATGCTGGCCGAGGACGAAGAAGACATCAAATACCGCTCCCGCCTGTTCACACGCGAACACGGCAAAATCGCGCGTGAAACCCTGATGGAAATGAGCCGTCTGGGCGACCGCTTCCGGCAGGCTGCAGTCTTTGGCGAGCGGATCATGGTCGACGAGACCATGGGCCCTGCCCCCATCGGCCCGCAGTTTGACACGATCATCACCCGGCAGCCGCGCGGGGTCGCTGCGCTGATCGTCCCTTGGAACTGGCCCCTGTCCATCCTCGGTGCAAAACTGCCTCAGGCGCTGGTCACCGGGAACACGGTGGTCGTAAAGCCGGCGGAGAACTCGGCCATGGCCCCCGTTCTCACGCTGCAGAAGATCGCCGCCATGCTACCGCCGGGCGTGGTGAACATCGTCACGGGCTCATCCCGCGACATCGGCGACGCTCTCACGGGCCACCCGCTGGTGCGCAACGTCAACTTCACTGGTTCTGTTGCTGTAGGCCGACACGTGATGAAAGTAGCAGCAGATAATCTGACCCCTGTGACGCTTGAACTGGGTGGGAATGATGCGGCCCTTGTACTGGAAGACGCGACGCTGAACGAAGAGGTGTTTAATCGCATGTACTGGGGGGCCTTTGGCTCTTCAGGACAGATCTGCATGGCAATGAAACGGCTCTACGTGCACGAAAGTCGTTACGACGAAGTGGTCGATGGCTTTACCGCCGCATGTGAACGAGCCGTGATCGGCGACGGCCTGCTGCCGGAAACTACCATGGGTCCGGTCAACAACGCCAAGCAGCTCAAAGTCGTAACGGACATGATCGCAGAGGCCCGAGCCAAAGGCGCAGACGTGCGCGAATGCGGGCAAGTGCCGGATGAGGCGCTTTATAACGGTGGGGGCTACTTCCAGAAGCCCGCGCTGGTCTACAACGCCGATCCGACGCTGTCCGTGGTGCGCGAAGAACAATTCGGCCCAACCCTGCCGCTGATGAAATTCAAGACCGACGCAGAAGCCATTGCGCTGGCCAATGACAGCGAGTTTGGCCTCTGCTCGTCGGTCTGGACTGAAGACGCTGAACGGGCGGTGAGCATCGCAAAGCAGTTGGAGGCCGGTTACACCTACCTCAACGGCCATGGCCCCATGGCTCAGGATGGGCGCGGGCCCTTTGGTGGCTTTAAGAACTCCGGGATCGGGCGTAACATGGGGTACGACGGCGTTCTCGCCTTTGCCGAGCCACACTCCATCTCGGCCCCAGCGGGCTTCCTGGTCTAAGCACCACACCATCCCTGCAGGGCAACAGGCAGAATCACCGTCGGCAAACGTCTTGCTGGGGGACCCTGCCCATGGCCGAAACCGACCTTGCGCGCTGCGTGGGGGATGTCTCCTTCTGGTACGCCGACCACGGCATGCCCCAGACCCGCCGTCCTGCGCTGCCCGGCGATACGGCAGCGGACGTGGCCATCATTGGCGCAGGCTATACAGGGCTTTGGACCGCTTACTACTTGCGTCAAGCCGCACCGAACCTGCGCGTGGTGGTGCTGGAGAAGGACTTTGCCGGGTTTGGCGCATCGGGGCGCAACGGCGGCTGGTGCATGGGAAGCTTTGCTTGGCACCACGAGCGCTACGCTCGGACCCATGGGCGTGACAGCGTGCTGGATATGGTCGCGGCTCTGCATCAGACCGTGCCAGAGATTGCACGGGTCTGTGCGGCAGAGGGCATTGATGCCGACCTGCGCGAGACTGAAGAGCTCATGGTCGCCAGCAACCCCGCACAACTCCAGCGGCTCAACGAAGAAATCGAACACCTGCGCCACTGGGGTGAAGGGCCTCGGCTGAAAGTGCTGAGCGCCGACGACCTGCGCCAGCGGATAAGCATGCCGGGCGCACTGGGTGCCGCCTCGCTCTCCGGCATGCTCCGGGTGCAGCCGGCCAAATTGGTGCGCGGTTTGGCTGACGCGGTTGAGCGGGCGGGCGGGGAGATCTTTGAGGATACCGAAGTCCTCGACTATGCCCCCAATCGGGTCACCACCGCCCACGGGACCGTCACAGCACCCATTATCCTGCGCGCCACCGAGGGCTTTACTGCGAGCCTGCCCGGCCATCGGCGCGAGTGGCTGCCGCTTAACTCCGCTCAGATTGCAACGGTTCCGTTGCCGCCCGAAGCCTGGGCTAAGATAGGTTGGGAGGGGCATGAGCTGATCGGGGATATGGCGAACTCCTATTGCTACTGCCAGCGCACGCGGGAGGGGCGGATCACCGTGGGTAGTCGTGGCGTGCCCTATCGCTATGGCTCAGCCATGGACCAAAACGGCGCACCTGATCCCGTGACCATCCAGCGGCTGATCGACATCCTGCATCAGCACTTTCCCGAAGCAGCAAAGTATCCCATCGATCATGCGTGGTGCGGCGTCATTGGCGTGCCCCGCGACTGGTGCGCGACCGTGGGCTTAGACCCGGCGACGGGTCTGGGCTGGGCCGGGGGATACGTAGGTGTCGGGGTTTCGACGGCCAATCTGGCCGGGCAGACTCTGGCTGACCTCGCCCTGGGCCACCAGACCGACCGGACTGCCCTGCCCTGGGTCAACCGCCGTGTGCGACCGTGGGAGCCGGAACCGCTGCGCTGGATGGGGGTTCACTCGATGTACGGCCTTCTCCATGCTGCCGACCGGCGGGAAAGCCGCTCAGGTCAACCCGCGTCGACGCTGGCGCGGTTGGGGCATTGGATGACAGGTCGCTAGCGATAAGCCCGACGAATGGGGGAGAACGAAAATGGGAGCCACATCGCTTGGCAAAGCCCAATCACTCGCAGCAGCCCTTGCGCTGCTCGCGACACTGACGGCCCTGCCGGTACGACTGGCGCAGGCGGACAGCGCTTTTGCGGCTGAGGGAGCGATGATGGGTGTGGCGTACAGTCGAGACATGTGCTCCGCCGCGCATCAGCTTGCCTTGACACTGCACGACAGTGCAAAGCGGCGCCCGGTGGGCCGGTCCCGCTATGCCCAAACCGATGCTGTTCGCGAACTGATTGCGCAGCACCCGGCCTCCTCGGACATGATTTTTGAGCTCAGTTGGTCAATGACAGACGTGTTCTTCGACATGCTTATCGGCAACATGAAGACAGCCTTTACTGAGTACCACGGTTGGATGAACTCCACGTACTGCACGGATATCGGTTACCCCACGCCCGCCGAATTGGGACTGGGTGAGGGGCTGAACTGGTTCGACGCAATGAAAGGCTGACGCCCCACCGCCCGGTTCCTGATCCAGGGTCAACCTGCCACATGCTTGGATACAGAGGCTGTCGCGTTCGAGCAAAAGATGCGGTTTGTAACAAACTGCGGTCGGAAAAATGGTGAGACTGTTCAGCCCAACACGTCAAAGGGAGGTCGGCCATCATGGACGGTGAGTTTTTCAGTGACACACGCAAGGTCATGCCATTTGCCAATCCAAAGGTCGCTGATGCACCACGGGTCAGCATCGATGCCGACCAGCGCGAAACCCTAAAAGACGGCAGCCCGAACAACGGCAACCGCACCGAAATCGGCCCAACCGAGCTGGCGTGGCAGGAGTGGGCCTCAGCCGGTCTGGACGCGCCCAACCTCGACACAATGCGCGCCTACCGCCTCGATCGGATCGTGAAAGCACTGCACGAGCGCGACTGGGGTGGCGTACTGCTGTTTGACCCGCTGAACATCCGCTACGCCAGCGATAGCACCTCGATGCAGCTGTGGAACACCCACAACCCGTTCCGCGCCTGCCTTGTGACTGCTGATGGGCACATGGTGGTCTGGGACTACAAGAACAGCCCCTTCCTGTGCGACTTCAACCCGCTGGTGAAGGAAGTCCGCAGCGGCGCGAGCATGTTCTACTTTGCCAACGGCGACCGCACGCATGATGCGGCGAACAGCTTCGCTGAACAGATCGTTGAACTGATGGGTGCTCACGCGGGCGGTAACATGCGGCTGGGCGTAGACAAGATCATGCTCGATGGCTTCTACGCTCTGCGGGACAAGAACTTTGACGTCATGCGCGGCGAAGAGCTGATGGAAAAGGCACGGTCGGTAAAGAGCATCGACGAGCAACTGGCTATGAAGTGCGCCAGCTGGTCCTGTGAGCAATCGGTCTTCGAAATGCAGGCTGCCGTTCAACCAGGCATGAGCGAAGATGAGATCTGGTCAGTCCTGCACGCCGGCAACATCAAGCGCGGTGGGGAATGGATTGAAACCCGCCTGCTTGCGTCTGGCCCCCGGACCAACCCCTGGTTTCAGGAGTGTGGACCGCGCAAGCTGCAGAACAACGAAATCCTCGCCTTTGATACCGATTTGGTAGGCATCTACGGCTTCTGCATCGACATCTCGCGGACATGGTGGATCGGCGACGAGCGGCCGCGTCAGGACATGATCGACGCCTACAAGCACGCCGTCGAGCACATGCGCACGAACGAGCAACTGGTGAAGCCGGGAACCACGATGAAGGAGTTGACCTTCGGCGGCCACCAGCTCGATCCCAAATTCGTCGCCCGGCAGTACAGTTGCCGGTTCCACGGGGTCGGCCTGTGTGATGAGTGGCCGTGCATCCCGTATAAGGAAGACTTCCAGGAAGGCGCCAACGACTACGAGTTGGAACCGGGCATGTGCCTCTGCGTCGAGGCGCTGGTGGGTGAAGAAGGCGGAGATTTCTGCATCAAGCTCGAAGACCAGTTGATCGTCACCGAGACCGGGTTCGAGAACATCACCAAATTCCCGTACGACGCCCGCCTGCTCGGCGAGGCTTAAACGAGGCAGCGTGACAGCAGCGGCAGGCAGGGCATAATGGGCCCTGCCCTAACGCCCTTTCCTGCATCGGACACGCCATGCCGCGCCGCTTCATCGATCTCTCTGTCGCGCTGGAAGCCGACATCGCCTCTGATCCACCGATTATGCTGCCTGAGATCGATTACCTCAGCCACAGCGACACCGCGCAACAGGTAATGGACTTCTTCCCCGGCCTGCGCCGCGAAGACCTACCGCAAGGCGAAGGCTGGGCGATCGAGAAGCTGACGCTCTACACCCACAACGGCACCCATCTGGACGCGCCCTATCACCACCACTCGACCATGAACGGCGGTGAGCGGGCCATCACCATCGACGAAGTCCCGTTGGAGTGGTGCTTTGCACCGGGGGTGAAGCTGGATTTTCGGCACTTCGAAGACGGCTATCTGGTCACCCCGGACGACATCGATGCCGAGTTGGCGAGGATCGGCCACAAGCTTTCGCCGCTGGACATTGTGTTGGTCAATACCTCCGCCGCCGAGCATTACGGTCAGCCGGATTACCTGCTCAAAGGCTGCGGCATGGGGCGGGATGCAACGCTCCACCTGCTCGAACAAGGCGTGCGCCTGACCGGGACAGATGCGTGGAGTTGGGATGCGCCCTTTGCCGTCACCGCCAAGCGCTACGCCGAAACCGGCGATCCCGGCCTGATCTGGGAAGGACACCGGGCGAGCATGGAGATCGGCTACTGTCACATCGAAAAGCTCAGCAACCTTGACGCCCTGCCCGGCACTGGCTTCACCGTCTCCTGCTTTCCCTTCAAGATCAAAGCCGCTTCCGCCGGCTTCACGCGCGCTGTCGCGATCATCGACGAATGAGCCAGCGGCTTGCGTCCTTGGATTGAACTGGCTGGATCTCCGGGAATGACGTAGGATTGCAGTTGAAGACACCATAAAGAGGGCTTCTGAGCAGGTTAATCCCCATCTTTTGCCCGGCTATGAGGACGCGATCACCATGCAGATCACCGCTTACCTGTCCATCGGCAGCACTTACACTTACTTGACCGCCTTGCGCCTCCGCTCGGTTATCGACACCTCCGGCGCTGACATCGCCTTTCGTCCTTTCAGCGTGCGGGCGATCATGCGGGAGATGAACAACATTCCCTTCCCCCCGGAAAAGGAAGCCAAGGTTGCTTACATGTGGCGTGATATTGAGCGCCGTGCCGAGGGCTACGGCCTGCCAGCGCCGCAGGTGCCCGCGCCCTACCCGCTGCAAAACTTCGATCGCGCCAACCACGTCGGCATCATTGCCAACCAGCAAGGCTGGTACCTCGATTACTTCGAAGCGACCTACCGCGCCTGGTTTGTTGATGGCATCGAAGCGGGAAGCGACGCCAACTTGAGCCGGGTCGGCGAAGAACTGGGCCGGCCGATGAGCGAAATCATTGCAGCCGCCGAGCAACCGGCGGTACAGACGACCTATGAACAGAACACTGCAGAAGCCAAAGCCGCAGGCGTGTTCGGTGCGCCGTCCTTTGTGGTTGGGTCCGAGGTCTTCTGGGGCGACGACCGGCTCGAAGACGCGCTCCGCTACGCTGCATCCTGATCAGCCGCGAGATCGTTCGCGGCAAGGCAACCAGCCATGACCAGCAAAGCCGCCCGTATCCGCGCACTGATCACCGCCATCACCGCGCACCTCGAACGACGACGCGCCGGTTCTGAAGGGGCAGAAGCGGTGCTTGCACAGTTGGCCGAGACGGATCTGAGCCCTCAAGCCTTCACCAACCAGCCGCCCCGTTCTTCCCGCCATGATGCCACACTGACGCAGGCCATCGAGGGCGTGACCGCGCCTGAACTCGCAGACATGAAAGCCGCATTGATCGCGGCAAAGGACGATCTGGTCTGGGCCGAGGACGAGATGAAGTACTACGCCGCCGACGCCGATTTGGGTGAAGGCTACCGACGGTGCAACCTGCACACGCTCCTGATCGGGCCTGGCGCTTGCGGCTTTGAGCACGCGGACTTTACCCTCGGGCTTTTTATGCTCGGCCCGCGCACCCTCTACCGAGACCACGCTCATCCGGCGCCAGAGACCTACATCAACCTGTCGCCGACGACGGGCTGGCGGTTTGGCGGTGGCCCTTGGGAAGACCGCCCGGCGGGTTCAATCCTTTACAATCCGCCCCATGCCGTCCACGCCACACGGGTCTACGACCAACCTTTCCTGTCGGTGTTTTCATGGATCAGAGACATCGATCAGCCCTGTCAGGTGATTGCTAAGAACGACTGGCCCGCGATCGAAGCAGCACTCGCGCAGCTCTAAGCCCGCCAAGGATTGTTCTTGCCTGCCAAACAGCGCCAGTCGTGCTATAGCCAAGGGGTAAATGATACCGCCACACCGGCCCCCGCAGCGCGGGGTTGTCGCTGGCCTAATCTGAGGAATCCGGGATGACAACAACGACGCAACAGCCGGGTCGGCGGGCGCTTTGGTCGTGGGCACTCTACGACTTTGCGAACTCGGCCTTTACCACCATCGTCATCACCTTCATTTTCGCGATTTACTTCGCCGATACACTGGTTTGTACAGCCGGTTGGACGGGCTGTCTGACGGCAGAGCAAGAAGCGCAGATGAGCCTCGCCGAGCGCCTTGGCGACACCACTGGACAGGCGCTTTGGGGCTACTCACAGACCTTTATCACGCTCCTGGTTGCCGTCCTTGCGCCGATATTTGGGGCGATTTCAGACCTTGGCGGCCGTCGCAAACCTTGGATCTTCAGCTTCTCGATGATTTGCATCATCTGCACCATCGGGCTGTTCTTCATGCAGCCTTCCCCGGCGTTTATCATCCCGGCGATCCTGCTGGTCGCGGTTGCAAACGCGGGTTTTGAACTGGGCATCGTGTTCAACAACGCCATGCTGCCGGACCTCGTGAGCAAGGAGCGGGTTGGTCGCTGGTCAGGCTGGGCCTGGGGGCTGGGGTACTTTGGCGGATTGATCAGTCTGGTGGTCTGTCTGGTGCTCGTGCTCGGCTCAGAAGGCGAAGCACGCCTGACCGCCACGCTGTCAACCAACCTGATCGTTGCGGGCTGGTTCTTTGTGTTCATGCTGCCGATGTTCCTGTTCACCCCCGACCGCCCGGGCAAGGGGCTGCCGGTGGGTCAAGCCGTGTCACAGGGCATGAGCTCAGTGCTCAAGACCGGCCGAACGATCCTGCGTCAGCCGAACCTGCGCTTGTTCCTGTTCGCTCGGATGATCTTTACGGACGGGGCCATTACGCTGTTCTCCATGGGCGCGACCTATGCCGCGATCCGTCATGGCATGTCGCTGGAGCAAATCATCCTGTTCGGCATCCTGATGAACGTCACCGCCGGGGCTGGGGCGATGTTGTTCGGCTTTGTCGATGACCGTATCGGGTCCAAACGGGTGATTATCATATCGCTGATCTTCCTGATCGCGCTCGGCCTGCCCGGTCTGCTGACGCCGTACTGGTTGCCCGAAGGGGTTGCGACCTGGGCCTTTATCGGCTTTGGCGCAGCGTTGGGGATTTTCGTTGGGCCGCTGCAATCGGCAGGCCGCTCCTTCATGGCGCGACTGGCACCGGCGGAGCAGCGCACCGAGTACTTTGGCTTCCTCGCGCTGACTGGCAAAGCCACCACCTTCCTCGGCCCCTTTGCTGTGGCAACCGTAACCATCCTGACCGGCAACATGGATATCGGCATGATGCCAATTTTGGCGTTCTGGCTGCTTGGTCTGATCTTCATGCTGGGGGTGAAGGACGAAGTCGCGAAAACATGACCCTCGCCGACTTCAGTTATCGAGCCCTGGACCTCCGTCCAAGCAAGATCCGCGACGTTGCGGAGCTTGGGATGGGCGACCCGGATGTGATTCCGCTGTGGTTCGGGGAGGCCGCGTGGCGCTCCCCTGCTGTAGCCATAGACGGGGCTCAGGCCGCGCTCGCGCGGGACAACACCCACTATCAACCCAACAGCGGCACCCCCGCCCTGCGGCAAGCCATTGCGCGTTATCTCCACCGGCTCCACGGGGTCGATCTGCCCCTCTCCCGCATTACGGTTAGCGCGTCTGGGATGCAGGGGCTCACACTGGCCGCGCAAAGCTTAGTCGAGCCGGGCGACCGCGTGGTGATGGTCACACCCGACTGGCCCAACATCGCTGCAGCGTTTGAGATTGTCGGCGGACAGGTGGAGAAAATCAGCCTGTCGGTCGTCGAAGGCCGGTGGAGCCTCGACCTCGACCGCTTGCTCGACGCCCTGACCCCGGACACCCGCTGCTTGGTCCTGAACTCCCCCAACAATCCCACCGGCTGGACCATGAGCGCCGCCGATCAGCGGGCGGTGCTTGACCACTGCCGCGCACGCGGGATCTGGATCGTCGCGGACGAGGTCTATAACCGCCTATACCGCCACGGCCCAACGGCACCGTCCTTTGTCGAGTGCAGCACCGCCGAAGACCGCGTGATCGCGCTGAACAGCTTTTCCAAGACCTGGGCCATGACCGGGTGGCGGCTGGGGTGGATGGTGGCCCCCGCTGAGCTGGAAGGCCCGCTGGCCATGCTGACCGAGTTCAACATCGCCGGCGCACCGCCCTTCGTGCAAACGGCGGGCGCGGCAACGCTTGAGGGCGGAGAAGCCTTTGTCGCCGAACAATCCGAACGCCTGACACGCGGGTTTGAGCGGGTTGCCGAAGGCCTGCGCGCCATGGAGGGCGTGGAATTCATCGAACCCGATGGCGCCTTCTATGCCTTTTTCCGTGTCGCTGGAATGACTGATAGCCTGAGCACGGCCAAAGACATCCTCGCACAAACCAAAGTCGGCCTTGCGCCCGGTATTGCCTTTGGCGCGGAAGGCGAAGGATTTCTGCGCTTGTGCTTTGCTCAGCCTGAAAGCGTGATTGAAGCCGCGCTGGACCGTCTTGCCGATTACTTCGCCCCGTAGGACGACGGGCTAGTCCTCCGGCTCTGCCTCACGCACCTTCGGCAAGGGCGGACGAGGGAGTGAGGGTGCTGCAGCGCGGGCCAGCGCCACCAGCCGCGCGACTTCCAACTCTACGGCATGCGGGGCCAAACGGTGCAGGTTGTGCCCCGCCCCCGCGACCACCAGATGCCGCCCCCCGTCACTGTCCGCCGTCATGAGGGCTTGTAGGTTCGTGACCTGCTCCTGCAAAGGGCTATAGCCGCCATTCATATTCTGGCCCGCCGATAGCACTGTGACCGGAATCTCAGCAGGCAGCGGATCAGCCCCGTCGCGCTCGACTATCGCCAGCCGCCGCCCGCGATACTCAGCCCGCGCGCCTCGGTTCATCAGCAGAGTCATCGGCGGCATCTGCGTCTCTTCATCGGCGCCAATCATGAACCGGTCAAGTTGCTCGACCGATGGGTCGACCAGCAGCAACCCGGCGACTTTCTCGGGATGATTGCGGGCAAAAGCCTGCGCGTAGATGGCACCGAGCGAGTGACCAACCAACACGTAAGGCATTTCTACGTTGAGATCGTCGAGCATTTCGGCCAACTCATCCACGATGACCTGCGACCCACGTTGCGACCCGACAATCGGCGCACGACCGTAGCCTCGCCGCTCATAGATGAAGACCTGCGTCTGCGCGGCGATGCGCCGAACCATGGGCATCCACTCTTGCATCGACGAGGCGAGGCCATAGAGCACAATGACCGTCGGCGCCCCCTCTCCGCGCAGAACAAAGCGCTGGTTGGTGTCCGGGTAAATCGTCTGCTGCGCTGGTGCGAGTGCGGCGAACAAGAGGGCAAGGGCGCAGGTGAAACTGGCCAGCTGGGAACGCAAGAGCATGCGAAAGGGGTCTCTCCAACGACACCCTCCAACCGGTTCAGAGGGCGAGTGTTAGGCGGTTTCGCCTTAAAAGGGGGCTATTTTGCGTCCACTTAAAGGGCTTGTAGCAGCGGGTGCAGCGCTTGCTGAGGGTAGAAAATCTCCACCCGATCACCGACCCGCGCCACCCCTTCACGCTCAACAAAGGCGGTGAAGCCGCGCTTGCCGTGTGCAGCAATGGGGTAAGTTTTGCCCTTGCCCGGATGGTGGCGGTCGATGATGAAGCCGGGGTACTTGCACGGCCCGTTTTCCAGATCCACAACCAGCGTCCCGCCGTCCGGCATCTGCAGGCGCGTACCCGGTGGCAGCAGGGTCAGGCTTGGTACGCCCTTAAGCACCAAATTTGCCCCAACCCACGCTGGATCAAGCCCCTCCTCGATCCCCATGTCCGCAGCAGTCTCCGCCAGTTCTTCCTCGCTCAGCACTGTGACCTGTCGCTGGTTCTTGATCGTGGTGCCTTCGGGGTGAACGTTGGTGAGTCGAGAACAGGCTGCGCGGTTCAGGCCGCCGTGATCTTCGCCCTCGAACCCCTCAAAACCTATGCGTACCGACGAGAGAGGCGCGGATTCGAGGTCTTCGTCGCGCGAGCTGTTCGCGCCGAGGAACGCGATTTCTCCAGCAAAGGGTGCTTTTCTCAAACCCGCCATGGTCGGTCGGCTCCTGTCCTAAGTGGTGTGCGCTGCGGCGACACGGGAAAGCGACCATGCCTGACAAGTTTATCGGATGCCAGAGGCCGGGGCGCAGACTCGATCCACTTCACCGGTCACAAGTCGCCCCAGAAACCCGCTCTTTTCTACCACAAAGCAATGTTATGCACGTCTTACGTGCAACGGATCGAGGAAGTTGACTAAAAAGCCTCTCGATTTGTCTAAATTTCTAGTGATCGAGTGGGAGAACGAGAGATTAGAAACAAACTGAAACATTTTGCATGGTACTCATATAGGCCTGACCGAAGGCAGAAAACTTCAGCAGATAAACCGGTTTTGCCAGCCGGACAGACGGACGCGACCCGTTCCGCTCCTCCCCGGCCCAACTGAACCGCTTGCCAACCCCGCTTCCTGCCAACGACGGGGCCCGGCTGAAAACCACATCAAGGAGTTGCTACCCATGTCTTGGCGCACTTACCTCACTACAGCAGCCACCGCCGCCGCCCTGTCCCTCGCGACCGGCGGCGCGGCTCTGGCTCAATCAGCGCCTGCTGCGCTGGTCATCGGCAACGGCGACTATGCCAACTATGCCGATCTTCGCTCTTCGGTCGCTGACGCCGAAGCCATCGCCGCCCAACTGGGCGCGAACGGCTACGACGTGACCTTGCTCACGGACGCGGGGGCCAGCGACATGCGCGCGGCTCTGAGCGCGTTTCTCGCCACGGGCGACACCCCTGCGCACCGCGTGCTGTTCTACTCTGGCCATTCTGTCAGCGTGGACGGCGTGGAGTTCTTTGTCCCGGCGGACGCCAGCGTCTCGACCGGCCTCGATCTGGCGCTGAACTTTATTCCCGTCGGTGCCGTGACGGCACAAATGAACCGAGACGCAAGCACCGACTTCGTTATTCTCGACACCGGTTACCGCCACTTTGCAGACAATGAGCTCGGTGCCGTTCTGCCTGGCGCGACCACAAGCGACCGGCCGTCGATCCCTGCGGACGACGACGACACCATGACAATCCTCGCCGTTACGCCTGGGACCAACAACCTCTCACAAGCCAACCGCCGCAACGTCTTTGCCAACATCCTCGCTGACCGTCTGGCGCGGCAGGATCAGGACGCCGTTGCCTTCTTCGGCTCGTTGGCGCGTCAGGTCGCGAACCAGTCCGGCAACCGGCAAAAGCCTTACGTGACCGAAGGCTTCTTCGCCGACGTGGTCCTCAACCCCTCCCCCGTCGCGCCAGAGCCGCAAGGCCCTACTGCACGCGAAGAGCGGCTGTGGAACCTCGTCGTTGGCTCTGACAACGTGCAGGACTTTGAGGACTATCTGGCCTTCTTCCCCGACGGGCACTACGCCGACGAAGCCCGTGCGGCGATTGCCGAGCTGACCGAGCCGGAAGCGCCCGGTTACACCATCGACCCGATCAACAAGCCCTATTACATCGTGCGCCTGTCCAACGTGCGCGCAGGTCCCTCGACCGACTTTGACCGTTTGGCCACGCTGCCGGAAAACACCATTGTCAACAATCTGGGCAAAGTCAGTGGCACACGTTGGTTTCAGATCGTGATGCCGGACAACCGTGTCGGCTACATCTTCGAAACCCTGACCGCGCCGTGGGACGGCTCGGAGTTGCAGGCGTGGGTCGTGGCTGAGAACGAAGGCACGATTGCGGCCTACGAAGCCTACTTGCGCGACTACCCGCAGGGCGCGAACGCCGAGACGGCCAAGAACAACATCCTGATCCTGCGCGAGCAAGCCTATCAGGACGCATTGGCGGGCTACTCGATCCAGCCGATCAACCGTGATGTCGTCCTCCTCCGCCGCGCCAATGTGCGCCAGCTGCCAACCACCCGCTCGGGCGTCGTGGCGACGCTGGAGGGTGGCACGCGGCTGACGGCAACCGGGAACGTGCGCGGGCTGAGCTGGACCCAGCTCGACTTGAACGGCACGCCGGTGTTCATCTATGACACCCTGTTCGTTGCCTACGCCGGTTCCGTCTATGAGGCTTGGGATCAAGCGGTAGAAGTGGACAGTGTTCTGGGCTACTTCCGCTTCCGCAACGCCTACCCGAACTCCCCGTTCGACGCTGAAGCCATCGCCGCGCTGCAAGCGCTGCAGGCCGAGCAAAACACCGGCTTTGTCCCGCTGGGCGAGCAGTACGTCGTCCGTCGCAAGGCCAACGTGTTCTCGCAGCCCAACATCGAATCCGAGCGCGTGTTGCAGGTGAAGGCTGGTGAAGTTTACCAGGCCCTGCGCAAGACCGCTGAAGGCCGGTGGATCGAGCTGCGCATCAGCCGGGGCGAAGTGGGGTACATCCGCGCCTCCCGCGTTGAGGCTTACGAAGGCTCCGTTTTCGAGGCGTGGAGTGCAGCAGAAGCAGCGAACAGTCTGAACGGCTACCGCACCTTCCGTGACGCCTTCCCGGGCAGCCGGTTTGACGACGAAGCCGTCGCAGCGATTGACGCCCTGCTGGCCGACACGGACACCATTCGTCCGCTGAGCGAGAACATTTATCTGCCGGGCCGGGTCTTCGTCTACACCCAGCCCGATACCAACTCGCCGCCTCTGGGAACCTTGCCGGGGAACTCGCTGGTGCCGGCTTCCGGGATTGGCGGTACGCCGGAGTTCTACCGCATCACAACCAGCAACGGTCAGGGCTATGTTCTGGCGTCGGCAGCGGAGCTGTACATCGGCTCGGAGCGCGAGGCATGGGACAATGCACGCCGAGCAAACACCGTCGAGGCGCTGAACACCTACCTGATGACCTATCCCAACGGTCGCTGGCTGCAGGATGCGATCCAACTGCGTCAGCAGTTGGCGCCGCAACAGCAGGGTTACGAGTTCAATCTGGGCGGCCTGAACATCAAGCTGTTTCCGTCAAACTAAGCCGACTCGGACCAGCCATTTTTGAGGAGGGGTGCCCCGCGCACCCCTTTTTCATGCCCGGATTCCATGATTTCGCCGCCTTGCGCCCCCAAAGTTGGCGGATAAAGCCTTAGCGTTTGATGCACTTCCAACTGCGCTGCTAGGGTCACAAAAAAAAGATATGCGGCATTTTAGAAATAACGAACGCAGGTGGGACCTGCGTCTAGAGGAAATGAACTGACGATGAAACTCAACGTTTCCAAGTTCCTTGCCGGGGGCCTGCTGGCTGTCGCGCTGCCGCTGCTGTCTGCCTGTTACGCCACCGTTGGCACCGATGGCCGGACCTATCTCCAGCCCATGGGCTTTGGCGGCTATAGTTACGGCTATGGCGGCGCCTACGGTACCGCCTACGGGCCTAGCTATTCCTACGGTTTGGGGTCTTACCGGACTGTGCAGGGCTACTCCTACTACACGCCCACCCGGATCGGCACGACCGTGACCACGATCCCGGCGACCACGGCCTACACCAGCTACCCAATTGTTTCGCGCAAGATCGTCGGCGTGTCGGACGCTTGCCTGGTCAAGCCAAAGCCAAAGAAGACCAAGTCCTGCAGCAAGTAAGCCGCGGACCTCGTCCCCGGTTGCGTCAGCAGTTCCAAACCTGCGCCTGCCCCACCGGCGGGCGCAAGCGACCCTCTGCTGTGCTCAAAGTCGCTGAAACTGGATCAAAAAGGCGGTGGAGCGCCGGTTTGCACACAGGATAATCCGCTTTGCCCCTTCGGCCTGTGTGAAAAGCCTGTAATCTGCGGCCCATGTACTTGACCCTTAATGCGCCGGATCTGGTTCGCCCGCTGTACCGCGCCATCGCCCCACACCTGAGCCAGCCCCTCGACCGGCACTGGCGACTACCCAGCAAGCGCCAGCCGGGCGATGGATTGCCGGATGACGTATGGGCGCGGGTTGAAGCGATGGAGATCGAAGAGCGCCGGCAGAAACGCCTGCAACCGCTGTCCGAAGTCGAGCGCGCTGCCATCAAGGCACTGCGCACGCGGCAGTGGTTGGGCTTGCTCGATCTGTTCGAACGCAAGGGTGTTCAAGGTGTCTTGGTTTGGAACGGCTATCGTGGTCGCCGAGGCCTGCTCACCGAAGCAGCGGAGGCCCACAAAATTCCAGTGGTACACTTAGAGCGCTGCGCCTTCCCAGGCTTCATTCAGGCAGACCGCAATGGGGTTAACGCCGGCTCAGAGCGCCTGATGAGCGACGACTTTCGCACGCAAACGCCGGATGAAGCCATTGGCCGGTGGTTTCGGGCCTCCCAGCGCCAGCGGCGTGGCCCCAACCCCTTTGCGTCTGCGAGCAAGCCCCTCGATGACCTGCCCTCACGCTTCTTGTACTGCCCGATGCAGGTCGCGGCCGATACGCAGCTGACAGTCCACGGCGGTTGGACGCCGGATATGCCGTCTTTTCTGGTGGCTCTGGTGAAGGCGAGTGAAGCGTTGCCCGCTGATGTTTCGCTGGTGGTTCGCCCCCATCCATCCTGTCGCGTGGGACAGGAAAGCGCGCTGAGCCTCGCTCTCACCAACCCGCGCGTGCGGGTCATCACCGGCGGCACGTCCGCTGATTTGCTGCAGGCCTGTGAAGCGGTTGTGACGGTGAATTCTTCAGTGGGGCTGGAGGCCTTTGCCTTCGACAAACCCGTGATCACGCTGGGGCAGTCGTTCTACCACCGTGAAGGCCTTACCCGGCAGGCGGGCGACGCCGCTGCTCTCAAACAGGCCTTCCGCGAGCTGGATGACTTATCATTCGACGCGACGGCCCGCCGACAGTTCCTGACTTGGCTGCGCGGGGAAGGCTTTCAGCGCTGGCCACGGGATCGCCGAGACCCAGCTGCTAAAGCCCTGGCCGACCACATTGAAGGCTTGTTCAAGACCAGCTAGGCGCGGAACAAACCGCCCAGCGCCTAATCCTCACCGTCGCCCAACTGGGCGGCCAACGAGGCTTCAAGGAACAGGTCGATTTCTCCATCGAGCACCGCCCCGGTCTGCGACGTCTCCACGCCCGTGCGTAGGTCTTTAACCATCTGGTAAGGCTGCAGGACGTAGGACCGGATCTGGTGACCCCAGCCGATGTCTGATTTTTCGTCGTTGATTGCCTGCGCCGCGTCTTGCCGCTTGCGCAGTTCCAGTTCGAATAGCTTGGCCTTGAGCATTGTCATCGCGGTCGCGCGGTTCTTATGCTGGCTCCGATCGTTCTGACACTGCACCACAATGCCCGTCGGCTCGTGTGTAATCCGGACGGCTGAGTCGGTTCGGTTGACGTGCTGTCCGCCCGCCCCGGAGGCTCGGTAGGTATCCACGCGCAGATCCTTGTCGAGCACCTCGATCTCGATGCTGTCATCGACCACGGGGCTCACCCATACGGACGCGAAAGACGTATGACGGCGACTCTGGCTGTCATAAGGCGAAATCCGAACCAGCCGGTGCACGCCCGTCTCTGTCTTCAGCCAGCCAAAGGCGTTCTCGCCCTTAATCTGCAAAGTCGTGGATTTGATCCCCGCTTCTTCGCCGTTGGATTCTTCAAGAACATCGATGCTGTAGCCGTGAGCGTTGGCCCAGCGGGTGTAGAGCCGCAGCAGCATCCCGGCCCAATCCTGAGCCTCGGTCCCACCAGCACCGGCATTGATCTCGATAAAGGCGTCGTTGGGGTCAGCTTCGCCGGAGAGCAGAGACTCAAGCTGCTTCTTCGCCGCGCGAGCCTGTACCGCCAGCATCTGCGCTTCAGCATCATCAATCGTCGCCTGATCGCCCTCTTCTTCGCCGAGTTCGATCAGATCCTTACAGTCTTGCAGCTCTTGGCTCAGCGCCCGATAGCCCTCGATCGAGGCTTCAAGGCGCTGGCGTTCCTGCATTGTCTTGCGGGCGTTTTCCGCGTCGTTCCACAGGTTGGGATCTTCAGACAGGGCCGTCAGTTCGTCGAAACGACGCAGAGCATTGTCCCAGTCAAAGATGCCTCCTCAGCAGCGCGAGGGATTTTTCAATCTCCTCGGCAACCGCTTGAATTTCAGCGCGCATGGCGTGTTTCCCTCAAATCAAAGGCTCATCAAAGGGCTGAACTCAGTTCCCGCGAGACCACCAGCCACGACGCTTCGGGCCATCTTTCTTAGGCGTGTCAGGCTCAGGCACCACGTGCGAGTCGGTCGTTGCCGCGACGGCATCTTCCGCTTCGCCCTCAGCGTCCTGTTCTGCAACGGCAGCTTCGGCAGGAGCTTCTTCTGCCGCTGGAACGTCTTCGACGACTGTCTCTTCTGCAGCCGCTTCCTCAGCCTTTGGCTTTTTGCGTGACCGCGAACGCGGCTTTTTGGCGGGTGCTTCTTCCTCAGCCTTGGCATCTGCTTCCGCAGGAGCGTCTGCTGCAGCCTCCGCTTCGGCCACTACGTCAGTTTCGGTGTCAGCTTCATCGGCTGGAGATTCGCCATCGACGGCGCTTTCGCCGTCTTCAGCACCGTCTGCCGTAGCTTCGGTTTCCGCCGCCTCGTCTTCGCTGCGGTTCTTGCGACGGTTGCGACCGCCCCGCTTGCCGCGCCGGCGCTTGGGCTTTTCGCCGTCGCCCTCTGCCGCGGTGCCAGCGGCTTCACCGTCACCGGAGGTCTCGCCTTCGGTGGTGGTTTCGCCGTCTTCGTTGGCTTCTACCGGTGCTGCATCGGAGTCCTTGCGGCCCCGACGGCGGCCACCGCGCTTGCCGCGCTGGCGCCGGGACTGGCTTTCGCCATCGCCGTCTTCGTCCGCGCTGCTCACCTCTGCTTCATCGCCTTTGGCGTCGCTCTGACGATCTTCGTCCTCGTCCGAGCGGGCGTTACGACCCCGACCTCGACCGCGCGGCTTACGACCGCTGTCTTCATCCTCATCCGACTTGCTCGACGACCGATCCGAAGACCGCCCGCGCCGCCGACGGTCGCCCTTCTTCGGGGCTGTCGGGTCCGTGGTGTAGCCTTCGTTGAAGGTCTCAACCTTTTCGTCGGTGTAAACCCGCAGGTGGAAATGCGGGGAGAACAAGTGTGCATTCGGCAGAATGCTGATCCGAACCCCGAACTGTGCTTCGAGGTTGGCAAGCTCTTCCCGGTGCTCGTTCAGCACCTTCAGCGCAGCATCCGTTGGTGCATCGACTTCGATCCGGTCGAGCGTATCGCGCTCAAGCAGCAGATCTCCGATCCGACGCATGATGCTCGATGCCAGCGAACCCGACGAGCGCACCACACCGATGCCGCCACAGACCGAACAACCGACCATCGTGGTCTCGAAGACCGACGGGCGGATGCGCTGACGCGAGAGTTCGAGCAGTCCAAAGGGCGAAATCCGCCCCAGTTGGATCCGAGCCCGGTCTCCACGCATGGATTCTTTGAGCTTGCGCTCGACTTGGCCCCGATGCCGGGACTCGTCCATATCAATGAAGTCGATCACAACCAACCCAGCAAGGTCGCGCAGGCGCAACTGGCGGGCGACCTCTTCAGCGGCTTCGAGGTTGGTGGACAGTGCCGTTTCCTCGATCGAGCGTTCCTTGGTCGCCTTACCGGAGTTCACGTCAACAGCCACCAGCGCTTCGGTCTGGTTCATGACCAGATAGCCACCGGATTTCAGCGTCACGACTGGGTTAAAGAGCGCATCGAGCTGTTGCTCAGCCTTGTGCGCCTGGAACAAGGATACGCCCTCGTTCTTGTGCTGCTTGACGCGCTTGGCATGCGATGGGGTCAGCACGCGCATGAAGTTCTTAGCGTCTTTGTAGCCTTCGTCGCCTTCAACCTGCACTTCCTCCATATCGGACGAGTACATGTCACGAATGGCGCGCTTCATGACGTTCGCTTCTTCATAAATGAGCGATGGTGCCATCGACGTCAGCGTGGTTTCCCGAATGCCGTCCCAGGTCCGGCGCAAGTATTCGTAGTCGCGCTTGATCTCGGCCTTGGTGCGCTGGCTGCCCGCCGTGCGCACGATGATCGAGATATCCTGCGGCAGGTCCAGATCGTCCAAAATGGTCTTCAGACGCCGACGGTCCTTAGGCGAAGAAATCTTGCGGGAGATGCCACCGCCCCGTGTGGTGTTGGGCATGTAAACGCAGTAACGGCCCGCCAGTGAGAGGTAGGAGGACAGCGCCGCGCCTTTGTTGCCGCGCTCTTCCTTCGTCACCTGCACCAGCATCACCTGACGGCGCTTGATCACTTCCTGAATCTTGTAACGGCGGGAGATGATCGAGTGCATGACCGCGCGACGTTCAGCGTCTTCGTCGAAGATGTCGTCGTCTTCTTCCTCGTCCTCATCGTCAGAATCGTCGTCGTCAGCATCGTCTTCGCCAGCGCTGATGGTTTCTTCGCTGGGGTCCTTATCATTCTTGCGACCGCCACGACGGGAGCGACGGCGGCGGCGGCGGGGCTTTTTGGCGGCGCCTTCTTCGCTATCTTCGTCGTCGTCTTCGTCTTCATCGTCGTCGTCGTCACCATCGGAGCCTTCGCCCGAGCCGGCTTCTTCAATGACGTCGTCGTCGCCTGCTGACACTTCTTCGACGCCGCCTTCGGCATCAGTAGAGGCGCTGCTGGACTCATCCTCGCCATCGTCATCGGACTCAGCGCCCTCAGCGTCGATCTGGTCCTGCGTGACATCTTCGTCGCTGTCACTCACGTCGTCCTCAGCTTCAGCGTCTTCTTCGTCGCCCGCCGCGTCTTCGCTCAGCACCTCGTCTTTTTCGGTACCGGTCGCTGCGGTGACCGTCTTGGCAGGCTCTTCGTCCTCACCGTCGACCGCGTCGCTGTCGTCAGCGTCGGCGGCTTGAGTCATCGAGACTGTTGCCGTGTCCTCACCTTCCTCAACCACTGCTTCTTCAGTGAGCGCCTGATCCAGACCCAGGGTCGCGGCGACCGCGTCCGTGTCTGCGACGTCTGCGCTGTCCTCTGTGGTGAGTTCGACGGTCGTGCTGTCGTCTTCGGGTTCCGCGCCTGCGTCTGCCGCTTCAACGCCATCAGCCGTTAGGGCTTCGGGCTGAATGAAGTCGCCGTTTTCATCGACGGGGAATTCGACGTGGGGCTGATCGCCTTCGGGATCGACCGCTGTGCCAGAGTCAGTTGCTGCACTCGATGCGGCTGCCGAAGAGCCGCGACGTCGCGGCATTGAACGGCGCTGCGCATGGCGCTTGCGGCGTTCTTCCACCTTGTCTTCAACTTCGGCCAACAGCGCTTCGCGATCAGCAACGGGGAGTTGGTAGTAATCGGGGTGGATTTCCGAGAACGGGAGGAAGCCGTGACGGTTCCCGCCATAGTCCACAAACGCCGCCTGCAAAGACGGTTCGACCCGCGTCACCCGCGCCAAATAGATGTTGGATTTAATCGGTCGGCGGTCTGCCGTTTCGTGGTCGATCTCCTCGATCCGACCATCGACCATAACCACAACCCGGGTTTCATCACCGCGGGAAGCGTCGATAAGCATTTTCTTGCTCATCATATCTCCTAGCGCTGCTGCCTGCGGTTCGCGGGGGCGCTCAAGCACTCTTCCGCTCGCGGCGCAGCTATGTTGATGACTGCAACTGTGCAGCCTTTGTTCACTTAAATGCAGCCAGCGATCGGGCGAAACAGGGGCGTGCGAGGGGTCTCACTCCGCCGGTGGTCTTGCCGTTGGGTAGAAAGGAACGGGCACAGACCTTCTGAATTCGGGGCCATCGCTCTGATGACTGCAGCGTGTCGGGCATTTCATCGCACCTAACGCACCTTTACTTAGGACCCCATGGCACCCGCGTCCACACATAAAAACGAAGCTCTGAAGACACAGTCCGCGGATAATGCACTCAATTTCGTGTGATTCTAGATTTACAAATGCTCTTAAGCTGTTATTTCAAAACTATATTTTGTAAATTTTAAGTCTGCATAGATTCGCTTGAGAGCATGGTTTTTCATTTTGCTCAGAGTCGATGCGCGTTTTTAGGGGATCGGTTTGGTGCGCCTTGCTTTGATCTACGGCACCCTAGGGCTTCTTTTGGCTCTGCTATACCTTTTTGCACGACAGTTCAAACGGCTGTTCTCGACCCTGACCCGGCCTCTGCAGTGGCTGTTCGGCGCGGGCGCGGGTGTGTGCGCGGGTGCGGTGATGCTGTGGAGCTTCTCACTCGCTGCGGCACAACCGACCGTCAGAGACATCCTCGTCGGCTCAACCTTTGAACGCACACGTGTGTCGATCGGCGTAGATGCAACGGTTCCCTATCAGCTTTACCTGCTGCCCAACCCCGACCGGTTGGTGGTCGATATGCCCAGCGTGAGCTGGACCCTCGACAACCGTCGCCTACCCCAGCCCGGTGGCGTCGTCCGCAGTGTCCGCTATGGCCATCAGACCAGCGCTGTTTCTCGCATCATCTTTGACCTGTTCGAGCCAGTCTACGTCGCGAATGCCATGCTGGTGGATCCGACAGGTGGCGACCAGCACTCGCTGGAATTGGAGCTGCGACCGGTCAGCGGACACGCGACAACCTTCGCCCCTGAACTTGCCTATGGCAGTGGCGTGCGATCCTCTGCGCTCGTGACCCTGCCGGAAGCGTCGATCCAGCTGGCCAACAAGGCCGAAGCCGCATCCACCCTGCCCGTGCGGAAGTTGAGCGGCGACTTGCCCGTCCCAGCACGGCGCCCTGAAGCGCCCTATCGGCAGAAGGGCAAGCGCGTGATCGTGCTCGATGCCGGTCACGGCGGCAAAGACCCTGGCGCGTCCAAGCATGGCATTCGGGAGAAAGACATCACGCTCGCTTCGGCCAAGGAACTCAAGGCGGCGCTGGAAGCGACGGGACGCTACGAAGTGCACCTGACGCGTTCCACCGATACTTACATCAAGCTGCGCGACCGTTACGAAATCGGGCGCGAGCTTGGCGCCGATCTGTTCATCTCCATCCACGCCGATGCGCACTCGCAGGCGCGGGCACGCGGGGCTTCAGTTTACACGCTCTCCGACGAAGCATCGGACAAAGAAGCAGCAGCGCTGGCGCGGCGAGAGAACAAGTCTGACATCATCGCCGGGGTCGCGGGGACTGAGAAGTCTGAGGTGCTGATGACCATTCTGCTGGATCTGGCCCAGCGCGAAACCCTGAACTCCTCCGCTCAAGCCGCTGAAATCATCAGCGAAGAGTTGTCCAAGACATGGGTCACCAAGGAAAAGGCGCACCGTTTCGCAGGTTTTGCCGTCCTGAAAGCCCCTGACATGCCGTCCCTGCTGCTTGAAATGGGCTACGTCACCAACGCGCAAGACGCGGAAATGCTCCGCACCCAGTCCTCGCGACGCGGACTGATCCGCGGGATGGTCATGGCATTGGACCGCTACTTCGCTGCGCGCACCCTATAGGGGTATGTTGAAGGACTGCGTTCACCGAAATTTGTTCGATTTATCCCCCAACCCCAGCCTTCGCGCCGACGTATTTTCGCGCTAGTTTTGGCGCAAATCAGCGTCTCTAGGGGCGCAGAACAGAGGCCGGGGAAACAGGCTGGCGCTTCGGGCACGCAATCCCTAAATGCGACAGATAATGTGAAGTCCTGAGACACAGGGCTCAAAACCACGGCAGACGAACAAGGCACAGGCTCAAATGGTCTCCTTCTTTTACCGGACCCTGCGATTGATGGTCATGACCCTTCTGTTGGGCATGGTCGCAGCGTTTCTGCTGCTCACGGGCGGGTGCGGTTACATGTATTATCGCTATGGCCACGACTTGCCGGATCATGACGTGGTTAAGGACTACGAGCCTAAAGTCATCACGCGATTGCATGCCGCCGACGGCACGCTGATGGCCGAGTTTGCCGAAGAACGTCGCCTTTTCATCCCGATCGAGCAGGTGCCCGAGCACGTCATTCACGCCTTCATTTCTGCCGAAGACAAGGATTTCTACAACCACGGCGGCCTGGATTTCGTCTCTCTGGGCAAAACCATGATCCGCAACGTCAGCCGCTTCTCCTCAGGCCAGCGGCTCGCCGGCGCGTCGACCATCACGCAGCAGGTTGCCAAGAACTTTATCATCGGTGATGCCTATGCCGTCGAGCGGAAGGTGCGTGAAGCCTTTATCGCGTGGCGGCTGGAACGGGATCTGTCCAAGGATGAAATCCTCGAACTCTACTTGAACGAAATCTATTTTGGCTTGCGGGCCTATGGTCTCGCTGAAGCCAGCCTTGCCTATTACAACAAAGCCGTTTCTGACCTGACAGTCTCCGAAGCGGCCTATCTCGCGTCGGTCATCAAGGGGCCATCGAACTACGAACCCAATGACCCGGAAGAGCTTGAAAGAGGGATGAAGCGCAGGGCCTACGTGCTGCGGGAGATGACGGAGAACGGCTATCTCGATGCCGCTGAGGCTGACATTCTTGCCGAAACCGTCCCTGACTTCGACCTGCAATTCCGCTCAAACGCCGCCGCAACCGATGAAACCGGGTACTTCTCAACCGAAGCCTATCGACAGCTTTCAAAGACCTATGGGCCAGAGGTTGTCCGAACTGAAGGTTTGTCTGTCCGCACGACGATGGACCCGACGCTGCAGGAACTGGCTCAGCGAGTGCTGCGAGATGGGCTGGCCGACTATGACCGTCGCCACGGCTATCGCGGGCCGATCGGACTGGTGAGCGCCGATAACTGGCGGGAAGAGCTGCTCGCTTTTGAAAAGCCCTATGACATTCTGGATTTCCAGACCGCTGCCGTGATCGAATTCAGCGGCACGACCGCGCTGATTGGGTTCGAGGATGGGTCGAGCGGCGAAGTACCGCTGGAAGGCTACCAGTGGGCTAAGCTGAAACTCGACGATGACCGTGTTGGCCGGACCCCAACCCGACCACAAGACGTGATGCAGCCCGGTGATGTCGTGCTGGTTTCCGAGCGCGGTGAAGGCACCTATACGCTGGAGCAGATCCCTGAAATCGAAGGCGCTCTGGTTGCCTTGGACCCGCACACTGGACGTGTGCTGGCTATGGTCGGCGGCTATGCTTACGACCCTTCGCGCGGGGCGCTGAACCGGGCGACGCAGGCAGAGCGGCAGCCGGGCTCCACCTTCAAGCCCTTTGTCTACCTCGCCGCAATGGAGCAGGGCTTTTCCCCCGCTTCGACCGTGCTCGATAACCCGTGGATCATTCCCGGACAGGACGAAGACGACGATTGGCGCCCGCAGAACTACGACGGCACCTTCTGGGGCCGACAGCCGCTGCGGGCGGGACTGGAGTGGTCGCGCAACCTCATGACCGTGCGGCTCGCCAATGAGGTTGGCATGGGCCGAGTGGTCGAGATCGCGCGGGACTTTGGCATCGATACCGACCTGCCGCCCTATCTGGCGGTATCACTGGGCACGGCGGAAACCACGCTGCTGGAAATTACCAACGCTTACGGCATGCTGGTGAACGGCGGCAAGCAGATCGAACCGACCCTGATCGACCGCGTACAAGACCGCTACGGCCGCACCCTTTTCCGCCATGAAAAGCGCAACTGTGTTGAGTGCAACGTCCCCGGCGATTGGGAGCGGACCTCCCTGCCGGTCGTCTATGAACGCGCCGAGCAGGTCACAACCGAACTCGCCGCCTACCACGTCGTCTCCATGCTCCGCGGCGTGGTGGTGCGGGGGACAGCGCAGCGTCGTGTCGGGCAGGTTGTTGACCGTCCTGTGGGCGGCAAAACCGGCACCACGCAGGATTCTAAAGACGCGTGGTTCATTGGCTTCTCGCCGGACCTGGTCGTCGGCGTTTATGTCGGGTTCGACCAACCGCGTTCTTTGGGTGACAAGGAAGGCGGGGGCAAGTCAGCCTCACCGATCTTCTCAGCCTTCATCAATGAAGCCCTCGCCGGTCAGCCTGTAACCGGCTTCCGTCAGCCCACGGGTCAGGCCTTTTCGACCATCGATGCCAGCACCGGATTGATCGACGTGACACGGATTGCGAGCGATGGTCGCGTCATCGGTGATACGGGGGTAACCCGCGAAGTCGTGACGGGTACGCGCGGCTCGGGTCAAGCGGTGAGCACGCCAAGCGTATCCTTTGGTACCACTGCGACCACACAGCCGACAACGGCGCCCGCCACCAGCGGCAGGGGCGGTGGATCGGCGATTACGTCATCAGACGCAATTTTCTAGGTCAGCTATCAGCCTTTAGCCGCCGGTAACAGGGGGGAAAACGGCGACTTCATCGCCGGGATGGATGAGGGTATCCGGCTCGGCAAAGGCCTGATTGACCGCCACGCGCAGCCGCTCCCGCTGCTCCAGCGCTGTCGCATGACCGGCCCCCAGCGTCGGCAGCCAGTCCAGCAACTCAGCGACGGTCAGGGGGGTCTTTGGCAGGCTCTGACGCTCTTCAGCGACACCAATCTGCGCCCTTACCCAAGCGAAATACAGCAGGCGGATCATCACAAACCCTTCAACGTGGCGATTTCGAAATCATGGCCCGTTTTTCGCCATGCTTCTCGCTCAACAGTGTAAACCCTTACCTAATGCCTTATTTGTGAATTCAAAGCGACGAAATGCGACCTCTTTGCATTGGGAAAAGGGGTCTAAAGGCCTACATAACTTTCCGGACAGACCTAACCGCGACCGAGGGTTCAACCAACGCGCGATGGCCTGCGATATTTGGGAGACAGGGACGCCAATGATCAGGAGTCTGCACCGATCACGGATGCACGGGACGCGCTTTGTCCTGAGCCTGATTGCTGCGCTCTTTGTCCTCGCCGCCGCGCTGGCCCCTGCACCGTCCGCTTTCGCCGATAACACCCGACTGAGCGAGCAGGAGCGGCGGATCAATGGCCTGATCCAGACCGGGCGCGCCATGCTCACCAACCAGCAGTACGCCCGAGCCTACAAGCACTTCCTGACCTATGCGCGGCAAGAGCCGGAGGAAGCGCGGCTTTACCGCTGGTTGGTGCTGAGCAGTCTTTATGCCGACCGCAAGGACGCGCTGACCGACTTGATGCTCGACGCCAGCGAGCAAGAAGAGCCTACGACCAAGCTGCCTTTCACCGCTGATCTCGCAGACTATGCGCTGGCTGAACTATCCATGTCCGAAGGCCAGATTGACACGGTTCGCAACATCCTCGCCGATTTCAACGAGCGCAGTGCGCCGTCTCCGGTGTTGGTGCTAAAGGGTCAGATCGCGTTGCTGGAGAATGACTTCATCGAGGCGAACCGCCTTGCAGAAGCAGCGCAGAAGCGTGACGCCAACGATCCCGAAGCTGACCGGTTGTTCGCCGTGTCCTCTGGTCTGGCCGCGATGACGACGGAGCTGTCGGAGGTGATCGCTGACCCTGCGGGCTATGACTTCCTGGACATGACCGAGCGCGAGGTTTTCGCCGCCGCGCTGCTGCTGCCCTACCAGCCGGCTATTCTGCAGGAACAAGTCGGCACGCAGCTGATCGAAGCCTACCTCGCCATCGGCAACCGAAACCCCGAATTGCGTACGCTGGTGGACGTGTTCCGCTTGCTGGCGGATCTGAGCAACGGCGGGCCGGAAGCCCTGCAAACTATTGAAGCCAACATCAACGAACTCGCCGCTCTCTCGCCAGACTTCGCTGAGTCCGCGAGTTTTCTGCAAGTGCTGGAGTTGGTCGGACGGTTCTGGCTGGCCGTGCGCGAATACGACCGCGCCTACGACACGTTTGACCAGATCCAGCTGATTCAGGAGCAACGCGGGGAACGGACCGCACAGGCCTGCTCGCTGGTAATTTTGGGCCGGACGGCTTCGCTCATGGGTCGGCGAAATGAAGCCAAGGACTTCCGGGAACAGGCGCGCGAACTCACTGAGGCGGAAGCACAGAAGAGCCGCGCCGATCTGGTGCAGCCCTGGGGGCAGATCTGGCCCTTCATTGGGGTCGCGCTGCTGGCCGGGCTGACACTACTGTCGCTGATCGGTTCGCGCGTTCTGGCACCGAGCCTGATCACGCCCCTGCGCCGCGAAGACGCCGCCACTGCGCGCGTGTTGTCGAACCAGACCACCCGCCGCGTCTGGGTCCGCGTGCTGCAATTTGTGGCGCTGCTGGTCTTAGCGCTGGCCGTCATGGCCGGGGTGGCCTTGGGTTTGCTGGCGATGGATTGGGCGTCGGTGGAGGTGTTCCAGTGGCGCGACGAGACCGTCGCTTATGGTGCGCTCTACGCTTGGACCGACGTGCCGCGTCTGGCCGCTGTTGCTGGTGGCGTTACCCTTTTGGCTGCGGCTGTAGCGCTGCTGATCATGGCGAGCACAGGCCGTCAGGACGCTGCGGAAATCGCGGAACGCATCGATAGCGGCATGGAAACGGGCGGCAGTCTGGAAGCCTTTGTCACGGCCGTGGCCACCGGCCCGACGGAAGCGCTGGCCCGCCGCAACCCCGCGTTGATCGACCGTGCGCGCGCGGTGGTGCGCCGGGGCGTGCCAGGGTGGATTTTCCCCTTTGCGCTCAGCCCTTTGCTGTTCGCCGTTGGGGTTTTGCTGCTGGGCGGTGTGCTGACCGGCTATCGCTACCTGCCCACACCCGAGCAGCCCACGCCGCCGTTGTGCGACCCCGATACCTACGTTCCACCGCCCTTCCTGCAGGCCAACCAAAACCCACCCCGGCAGCAGCCGCGCCCGGCCCCGATGGAGGGGCAATCCGAAGGGGTGACGGGTCTGGATGTCTCGGACAGTGAAGTGCCTGAAGCCTCGATTGATGAGCTCACCAGTGAACAGTCTGTGGGCGGTTTGGATGATGCTGGCGAGCCGCTGGATTACTACACGGGCTTGCCGGATCGACAGTTCAACATTGACCGCTCCGTAACCAGCGACCCGAACGCCGGACTGTCTGGTTCCTACCTGCTCGACGACACCGGCCTGCGCCCACGGCAGTCGGTTCCCGAACGCTATCGAGGGCGCTGGGACTGACCCACAGAGCCCCGCCCTCGCCCGTCAACAAAACACCCGCGCGCAGCCCGCGCGCCCCGCTCAGAAGCAAAGATAGACAAGCATGAATACCGATCTGATGACCGACGCGATCCCCGAGCCTGAAGCCGCAGCAGCCCCAGCGCCCGCCCCGGCGGCGGTCCCGGAGCAGCGTCTCGATCAAGCCGCCATCGACCGCTTCGCCGCCCGCTTTGCCGCCATCGCTGCCGAAGTGCGCAAGGACATTCTCTCGCCAGAGGGCGAGGAAGACTTCGTGGCTGAGCTGCTGACTGCGCTTTTCGCCAAGGGCCACGTTTTGCTTGAATCCCGTCCTGGTCTGGGGAAGACCACGCTGGTTCGCTCGCTGGGCGCTGCGCTGGGCTTGCAGTTTGGCCGGGTGCAGTTCACGCCAGATCTCATGCCCGCCGATATCACCGGCACCACGGTCTTGCGCACGGACGAGCGCGGGGGCCTTTACCCTGAATTCCAGAGTGGTCCGATTTTTGCCAACATTCTGCTCGCCGATGAGATCAACCGCGCCAGCCCAAAGACGCAAGCGGCGCTGCTCGAAGCCATGGCAGAACGCCAGATGACCGTCGCCGGTACCACTTATAAGCCCGGTCAGGACTACAGCCAGAGCACCGACGTTGCTGCGCCTGTGACAGGCAGCGACGCCAGCGGGCTGTTCCACGTGCTCGCCACCCAAAACCCGATCGAGCAAGAAGGCACCTATCCCCTGCCCGAAGCCCAGCTCGACCGTTTCTTCTACAAGCTGGTGATCCCTTCCCCGGACGACAGCCTGCTCGCCGGGATCGTCACCCACACCACCAGCGTTCGGCGCAGCCAGAGTGAGACGGCGCAGCACGTCGAGGGCTTGAGCTTTGAGGAGCTGCAGTACTTGCAGTCCCTGCCGCTGCTGGTTGAAACACCGGAAAGTGCGCTGGCTTTTGCAGTGGACCTTTGCCAGACGCTCAACCCGGTTCCCAACCGTCCCAGCCCGCTGGCGGCAGCCAATGAATACGTGATGTACGGCCCCTCGCCGCGCGGCGCGCAGGCGCTGATCCTCGCGGCAAAGGTAAGGGCGCTGGTCGAAGGCCTGCCGAACATCAACGCACAGCTGATCGCTCGGGTCGCCGGGCCTGCTCTGCGTCACCGCGTGATCCTGAACCACCGCGCGGCCATCGACGGCATGGACAGCGATCGGCTCATCGCCGAAGCGGTCGCGCACCTGAGCCGCTGATCCCTTGGCACAGGATACCGCACCCCTGACGGCAACCAGCGCGCATCGGCGGCTGGATGACCTCGACCCCGCCTTTCTGCGTGCGGTCGGGGATCTCAGCCTGCCGCCGCAGTGGATCCCCCCGCGCGGGGCTGCGCTCGGGCCGCATCTGAATACGCTGGATGGCGACAGTCTCGAATTCAAGCAGCACCGCAGCTACACGCCGGGCGATGACGTGCGTCGTGTGGACTGGTCGCTCTACGGCAGGTCCAAGCGGCTTTACACCCGTTTGGTGCAGGACGAGCATCAGCCCCGTCTGGTGCTGGCGCTGGATACCTCGGCGTCTATGGCCACCGGTGGTTGGAATGACAAATTCCGCGCGACGATTGAACTGACCCTGCAATTGGCACTGATCGGGCTGAACAGCGGGTACGCGGTGCGCGTGCTGCCTTTCGGCGAAAGCGTTGCCAGTGAACGAGCGATCACAGTCATCCACGCGCGACAGCTGCTTGGCTCCCTACGCGAGCGGTTAGCCGGGCTGGAACCCAGCGGGCCAACCAACTTTGACGCGCTGGGCAATGCGTCGCTGGACTGGCGCAATCAGGGCGCTTTGGTCGTGGTGCTGACTGATCTGCTCTACGACATCGACGACGACGTGCTAAATGCGACCGATGCGGTGCAGGCCGGCCCGCCGCTGCCCAAACTGCCGCTGACAGCCACTGAGCGGGAGCGATTGAACGGCGTGCGGCAGCAGGCCCGAAAGCGCCTGATGCTCTCGGCCCAGCGGGTTGCGCGCAGCCTGAAGTTCCTCAGCCACCCCAACATCCGCGGCGTGCTCTGCCAAGTGGCAGGCCAGCAGGACCAGGACTTGAGCCAGGCCCGTCAGATTGTGGACATGGAAAGCGGCGTGCTCCAGCGTTTGGCCTTTACCCGCGCGGCATCCAAGGCCTACACCCGCGTTCGCACAGCCCACACAGC
>CBFHUI010000022.1:0-33386 GCA_965658725.1 Alphaproteobacteria bacterium
AAATGATCTGTGGTTGTGTTGGTGGTGTAGGCTGGCACGGCAATGGCGCCGATGGCCATGATGGCGATATCCGCGATGGCCCATTCCGGCCGGTTTTCGGAACAGATCACCACGCGGTCCCCTGCTTCGATACCGAGGTCTCGGAGACCGCGGGCGAGATTGATCACCTCCTCCATGGTCTGGCGATAGGTGCGGGACTTATATTTGCCATCGGCTTTGTCCCACAAAAACGGCTTCCGCTTGCGCGCTAGCGCAGTGTCGAAAAACAAGGTCGGCAGATTGGGCATGGCATCCAATGCGTTCAAATCACGCTGCATCGACTCTCTCCTTTCGAGGTTCTTTCCATTTCAGTATAGAATCAATTTTATATGATTTCTAAGGCGGGGGCGACTCATTGAACACGGGCCACCGTGTCAGGTGTTGCCGAAGACAGGGCGTGCCGCCATGTTGAGTGAAACCAGAGAATATGAAGATAACATAGGCCTTATTTAGACAATGTCAATTTACGAACTCCCAAAGCCCCTTCGCGCCGCTACCGCAGACCTCGCGCCGGTTGAGGACAGCGATCTGGGCACCCTTCCCCGCTGGAACCTCGCAGACCTTTACGCCAGTGTAGACGACCCCGCAATTGACGCCGATCTGGACTGGGCAGCGGAGCAGGCCAGGTCTTTGTCTGAAACGGTTAAGGGCAGGATGGCTGGAATGAGTCCGGCAGAGCTGGCCAAGACCATCGCCTGGTACGAAGGGATCTATGAGCGGCTGGGCAAGCTCGGCACCTTTGCCTTCCTGAATGGCGCGACCCAGCGCACCGATGGAGCGGCCATGCAGTTTCAGGCCAAGATTAACGAGCGCTCGACCAACATCAGTTCAGACCTCGTTTTCTTCTCGCTCGAACTCAACGCGATCGATGACAGCGCCATGGCGCAGACGCTCGAAGATCCAGCCATGGCCCCATGGAAGAGCTTTGTGCAGCGCACCCGTCTGATGAAGCCACACCAGCTTTCCGATGAGTTGGAGACTTTCACCCACGACTTTGCCATCGTGGGGGGGAACGCTTGGGTGCAACTGTTCGATGAGACCATGGCAGCGCTGTCGTTCGATGTGGATGGCAAGGAGCTGTCAAACGCCGAGACCTTCAACCTGCTCGCTGACCCGGACCGCGCCACCCGCGCCAAGGCGGCCACGGCGATCACGAAGACGCTGGGTGAGAATCAACGCCTGATGACCCGTATCAACAACACGGTGATCAAGCAAAAGGAACTCGACGATAAGTGGCGGGGCTATGAGCGCCCGGTCTCTTCCCGCAACGTTGCCAACGAAGTCGAAGACGAGGTGGTTAAGGCGCTGGCGGATACCGTCACGGAAGCCTTCCCGCGCATCTCCCACCGCTACTACGCGATGAAGGCCAAGTGGCTGGGGCTGGAAACGATGGAACCCTACGACCGCAACGCCCCGCTGCCAGAGGCCGACGAAGCCAAGATCCCGTGGCAGGAGGCGAAAAACCGTGTCCTCGACGCCTACGCCGGGTTTACGCCGTCGATGGCAGCGATTGCGGGCGACTTCTTTGACAAAGGCTGGATCGACAGCCCGGTGATTCCCGGCAAGGACGCTGGCGCCTTTGCGCATCCCTGCGTGCCGTCGGCTCACCCCTACGTGCTCGTGAACTATCAGGGCAAGACGCGGGACGTGATGACGCTGGCCCATGAGCTGGGTCATGGAGTGCATCAGGTACTGGCGGCGAAACAGGGCTACTTCAACGGCTCAACGCCCCTGACCCTCGCCGAAACGGCCTCAGTGTTCGGGGAAATGTTGACCTTCCAAAGCCTGCTCGCCGACGCCAGTGATGCGCGCCAGCGCAAGGTTCTTCTCGCTGGTAAAGTGGAGGACATGCTGAACACCGTTGTCCGGCAGATCGCTTTCCACAACTTCGAAACGCGCGTGCACGATGCACGCCGGGAAAAGGAGCTGCTCCGCGAGGATTTCCAGACTGCGTGGATGGAGACCCAGACCGAAGCGCTCGGCCCGGCCTTTAACCTGAAGGTCGAGGAATACGGTGACTACTGGTCCTATATCCCACACTTCCTGCATGTGCCGTTCTACGTCTACGCCTATGCCTTCGGAGATTGCCTCGTGAACTCGCTCTACGCCGTCTATCAAGACAGCGAGGCGGGCTTTGCGGAGAAGTATCTCGAGATGCTGGCGTCTGGTGGCACCAAACGGCATCACGAGCTGCTTGCGCCCTTTGGTCTAGACGCGCGGGAGCCGAGTTTCTGGCGGCAAGGTCTGACGCTGCTGGAAAGCTTTATTGACGAGTTAGAAACACTCTAAATCAGCTGCTCAACAGCCCTTGCAAAGGAAGCTTCGCCTGCGACCGTTTGCGGGGCTGTTTATCCAGCCAAGTCGTCCCATATCACCGGTATGACAGAGAACATGGACCAAAATCGCCTTGGAAGCCGCCTGCGTCGCTACACGCGCGTCGGGACGTCATTGGGCGGTCTTGCTGTCCAGTTGGGTGCAAACCGCGTCCTTGGCACCAAGCTCGATCAAGGCAAGCACGCTGCGGCGTTGAAAGACGCGCTGGGCGACCTCAAAGGCCCGTTGATGAAGGCGGCGCAGCTTCTCGCGTCCATCCCCGATGCCTTGCCCAAGGAATACGCTGAGGACTTGCGCCAGTTGCAGTCAAACGCGCCGCCGATGGGCTGGACCTTTGTAAAGCGCCGGATGAAGTCGGAGCTGGGTGCCGATTGGCAGTCAAAGTTCGAAGCGTTTGAGCGAGATGCTGCTGCTGCCGCGTCTTTGGGCCAAGTGCACCGCGCCATCCTGCCCGATGGGACACGCGTTGCCTGCAAGCTCCAATACCCGGACATGTCCAGCGCCGTTGAAGCCGACTTACGTCAGCTTGCCTGGGCCTTTGGCCTGTACCGCAGTTATGACAAAGCAATCGACCCCTCCGGTGTGTTTGAGGAGCTTTCAGCGCGCCTGCGAGAGGAACTCGACTACATCCGAGAGGCCCGGCACCTCCGGCTCTACGCCGACATGTTGGCCGATGAGCCGGACGTTCACATTCCACCCGTCCATGAAGCGTTCTCGACCGAACGTCTGCTGACCATGACATGGGTTCACGGAACGCCACTGATGGATTTCATCAAGGGCGGGGCGAGCACGGAAGAGCGGGAAACGGTTGCGAAGAACATGTTCCGCGCCTGGTACGTTCCCTTCTACAACTACGGTGTGATTCACGGCGACCCGCACTTCGGCAACTACACGATCCGCGATGACCTCGGAATTAACATGCTCGACTTTGGCTGCGTTCGGTTCTTCCAAGCGCGGTTTGTGAAAGGCGTGATTGACCTCTACGAGGCATTGCAAACCGGCGATGAAGAGCTTGCGGTTTCGGCCTATGAAGCCTGGGGCTTTACCGATATCACTCGAGAGTTGATCGACGTGCTGCATATGTGGGCCGGTTTCATTTTCCAGCCACTGCTGGAAGACAAGCCGCGCCTGATCTCGCAGACCAATACCGGCGAATACGGCGCCGAAGTCGCACGGAACGTGCATCAGGAGCTGAAGCGCGTGGGTGGGGTCAAACTGCCGCGAGAGTTTGTCTTCATGGACCGCGCGGCTGTTGGGCTGGGTTCGGTGTTTTTGCACCTGAATGCCGAGATCAACTGGCATCGGATGTTCAACGAACTCATCACGGACTTTAACGTGGATTCAATGGAAGCGCGTCAGCGTACGCTGTTCGGTCAGCATGGCCAGCCCATGCCTGAAGAGCTGGACTAGCGGAACATCTGCCAGCCGACTATCAGCCGCGTTGCTGTGGTGATCCAGCACAGGCCGCCAAACACCAGCGCCATCCACCAGAACGCACTGGGGAAAAGGCAGGCGAGAACGAAAAAGGTGATGGTTTCAAAGCCTTCCGTAAGGCCGCCGAGATAGTAGAGCGACTTCTGACCGCGAAGATCCGTACTGATACCGCGTTTTTCCGCGAAGACAGCAAAGGCGAGGAACGAGCTACCCGTCCCCACGAAGCCGAAGATTAGGAAGCACGCCGGCAGGGCGTTCTGCGCCGGGTCCATGAGCGCAAAGCCGAAAGGCACGGCGCTATAGAAGAGAAAATCCAGCGAGATGTCGAGGAAGCCGCCACGGTCGCTAACCGCCATCTGTCGCGCCACAGCGCCATCCAGCCCATCCGCCATGCGGTTCAGGAAAATCAGCACGAGCGCCACGAGGGGCCAGCCGAGCCAGAGCGTAGGAACGACCAAAATACCAACAAAAAAGCCGACCAGCGTAATCTGATCGGCGCGAATACCGCGTCCGACAAACCAGGAAGCAAGGTGATCTGTCGGTGGGTCGGTAAATTTGCGGAGTTGAGCGTCAATCACGGCCGAGCCGCAATGAATGCGAAGGCCTAGTAGCCTTCGCGCTCCATGCGCTTGCGCATCACCTTGCGGTAACGGCGAACCGCTTCAGCCTTTTCCCGCTTGCGACGCTGGGATGGCTTCTCAAAGTGACGGCGGAGCTTCATCTCACGGAACACACCTTCGCGCTGTAGTTTCTTTTTCAGTGCGCGCAGCGCCTGATCTACATTGTTATCGCGAACGGATACTTCCACGGGATGCTCCCTAACCTTTGCAACGCCCGCTGTCGGGCAAATAAAACAAGTGCTCGCGCAGAGGTTCCGCGCAAGATTGAGGGTGTTTAGCAAATGCGCCCCGAAAAGCAAAGCCTTAGGCCGTGCAGAATCCGCATGGTGCACCCTGTTAAACGCGGGGGATGCGGATGAGACATCACGACCGGTTGACCCAGCGAGTATGAAAGCACATTTCCCAAGCATGATAGAGACTTATGACAAAGCCCCGCTGATCGACGCCATTGCACGCCACGCCGCCTTTGACGGATGGAGTAACGCCGCGCTCCGGCGTGCTGCTGAGGAGTGCGAAATGCCCCTCGCTCTGGCCATGGATTGGTTCCCTAGCCCGATCGCCATGATCGGCGGTCACTCGCGTCTGGCGGATGAACGCATGCTCGCGGCAACCAGCGAGCCCGGCTTCGATGATCTGGGCACGACCGACCGCCTGCACCGGATCCTGAGCCACCGTTTGGAGCAGGCTGCACCGGTCAAGGAAGCGGTGCGCCGGGGCTTGTCTCATCTCGCCCTGCCCCAGAACGTCTACACGGGGACTCGACTGACCTGGGCGACGGCAGACGCGGCATGGACCGGAGCCGGCGACACGGATCGCAGCTTCAACAACGTGACCAAGCGGACACTGCTCTCCGGAGTCTATGGGACGACGCTGACTTATTGGCTCGCCAATGACGACCCTGAACTGACCGCAACCAAGCGCTTCCTCGACCAGCGCCTGCGCGGTGTCGTGCGCACGTTTGGGGCACTGGGAAGCCTCCGCAAGCGGGTCATGGGCGCGTAAAATTTACCCACTTATCAGGGTAGGTTTTTGATCCCTTGCCCCCAATAAGTGTAAAATTGCCCCGAAATTCGCAATGATTGCGTGTCCAACCCCTCTTGACGCGACCCTCCTCTGCGCCAATGTTATAGATATTCATCGAGAAAAGCAGGGAGTATGAGTATTGTCCTATTCGACATCTTTACAGACGCGTCACCAGCAACTCGAACAGTCCATCATGGATGAGCAGAAACGACCGCTCCCTGATGGCCTTCGCCTCCAACACCTCAAAAAAGAAAAGCTCCGCGTCAAAGAGGCCATGTCGCGCCTCTAGCGGTCTTTGCGCTTGCACCTGAGCGTGCAGGTTGTCACTCTCCAGTCATAAGGTTATGCGCATGCTTTGAGCTGCACGCTTAGCCTGGACGACAGAGGTCTCCACCATGACTGGTGCACACTATGACGGGCCGATGACTGCGGTTCTCGGCCCTACCAATACCGGCAAGACCTATCTGGCGATCCAGCGCATGCTGGGCCATGCTACCGGCATGATAGGCTTCCCCCTTCGCCTCCTCGCGCGGGAGAATTACGACAAGGTCGTGAAGGAGAAAGGGGTCGCGCAAGTGGCGCTTGTCACGGGCGAAGAGAAGATCATCCCTCGAAACCCCCGCTACTGGATCTGCACCGTCGAAGCCATGCCGCTTGACGTGTCGGTTTCCTTCCTTGCCATCGACGAAATCCAGCTCTGCGCCGACCCGGAGCGCGGCTACGTCTTTACCGACCGCTTGCTGAATGCACGCGGGACGATGGAGACGATGTTTATGGGTTCAGACACCATGGCGAGCGTGATTCGGGAGCTTTTGCCCGATTGTGACATTGAGACTCGCCCCCGATTCTCCGAATTGAGCTACGTTTCGCCCAAGCGCCTGCAAAAAGTGCCGCGACGCTCGGCGATCGTCGTTTTCTCCGCCTCTGATGTTTACCACGTGGCGGAATCCCTGCGGGGGATGCGCGGCGGTTGCGCTGTTGTTCTCGGCGCGCTGAGCCCTCGGACACGGAACGCGCAAGTGGACATGTATCAGGCCGGGGAAGTCGATTACCTTGTCGCCACCGACGCGATCGGCATGGGCTTGAACATGGACCTCGACCACGTCACCTTTGCTAGAACCAGCAAATTCGATGGTCGACAGGCCCGGCGGCTGAGAGCGCCGGAAGTCGGGCAGATTGCTGGCCGCGCGGGCCGCCATATGAACAACGGCACCTTTTGCACCACGACAGAGATTGGTGGCTTTCCCGAAAGCATTGTTGAAGCCGTGGAGAACCACCGCTTTGACCCGGTGGAAGTGCTGCAATGGCGCTCCCGCAATCTGGACTTCAGCTCCGCTTCCGGCCTGTTGCGCTCACTGGACAAGCCCCCACCGCACCCCCTTCTCAGCCGCACCCGCGACGCCGAAGATCATCAGGCGCTCAAGGTGCTGATTAAGGATGAGGAGATCGCCACCATGGCCCGCTCGCGCGCTGCGCTTCGGACCCTATGGGATGTGGCGCAAGTACCGGATTTTCGGAAAACCTTGTTCGAGCAGCACACGGCACTGCTGGGGCAAATCTACCGCCACCTGATTCGAGGAGTAGGCCGGATCCCGGAGGATTTCGTCGATCAGCACGTCTCGCGCATCGACAATTTGCAGGGCGATATTGATACTTTAGTGAACCGCATTGCGGCGGTTCGGACCTGGACCTTCATCTCACATCGCGCTTCTTGGGTCACAAATGCCAAGTATTGGCAAGAAAAGGCACGAAAAATTGACGACAAATTATCGGACGCGCTACACGAACGACTAACGCAGCGGTTTGTCGATCGTCGCGCGACGATTATGGCGAGGGTACTCATGGACGGGGCAGATCTGAACGCAGAGATTGATGCCAAGGAAGGCACAGTCACGGTTGAAGGCGAACACGTCGGGCACATCAAGGGCCTGGTGTTCTCACCTGACCCGTCGATTCTCGATTCATCTGCCCGCCCCGTGTTCACGGCGGCGCGCCGGGTGATGGTCAAGGAAGTTGAAAACAGAGTTCAGCAGCTGCTGGCCGACAACGATGGCGCGTTCCGGCTGACCGAGGCAGGTCAACTGCTCTGGCGCGAAAACTCAGTTGGTCATCTGGTTAAGGGCGAAAGCCTGCTGTTTCCGGCAGTTGAAGTGCTGCAAAACGACCTGCTTCAGGGCACGGACCGAGAAAAAATTCGCCAGCGCGTGGAAAAATGGACCCGCGCGCACCTGCGCAACCGGATGAAGGTTTTCCACGACCTGCAAGCCGCGCCGCTCAAAGGCACGGCGCGCGGGCTGGCCTTCCAACTGGTCGAAGCCTTTGGCCTGTTGAATCGCGAGAGCATCAGCGAGTTTCTGGGCAATTTAGGCAAGGACGAACGCAAGGCACTGTATGATCAGGGCGTTCGCATTGGCCGGTTTGCGGTCTGGATGCGCGGGCTGTCTAACACTCAGCACTGGCCATGGCGGGTGCTGCTGTGGTCGCTTTGGAACGAGCGCCCTGACGTCCGAGATTTACTGCCGTCGCAGGGGGTGAAAGTGATGCACCCCGAGCGTGACGTACCGCTTTCGCTTTACCAAACCCTCGGGTTCGCCGTCCTGTGGCCACCAAGCCGTGGCGAGCGCAAAGAACGGCCAATTGTGGGGCAGGTGGAAACGCTCGACCGTCTGGCTGGGCACTTGCACAGCCTGTTCCGTGCTCAATCCGACTTTGTCCAACCCGATGGCATTGAAAAGCAGTTGGGTTGCGACGAGGCCATGGTTCGCAAGCTCATGTTCGCCTTTGGCTATGTGCCCTCGCGCCTGACCGCGGAAGAGGCCGCTGCTCAAGCCGTTGCGAAGCAAGCAAAAGCAGCGGCAGACAAGGCTGACGAAGCTGCCAAGAGCGTGCCCGAAGATGCCGCGGCCGCTGACGAAGACACAGCAACAGCAGCGGAGATCGCGGCGCCCGCCGAGGAAGCGCCCAGCGCAGACCCGCTTTCCGAGGTGGAAACATCTGAGTCAGAAGCTCCCCCAGCAGACGAAAAACCTGAAATCAAAGCAGATGCGCCAGTCTGGACCCGCCGTGGTCGGGGCGCTGGACGGCCTTCGAACCGGCCTCAATCCCGTGAGAGCAACAAGGCTGCGTCTGGCGATGCTGCTGAAGACAAGGCTGAAAACTCCTCCGGCAAAACCGGCGGCCCTCAAGGCAGCAAAGGTAAAGGTCCCGGAAAAGGTAAAGGAAAGGGCAAGGGCCCACGTCCACCAAAATCTGGCGGTGGGAACAACCAGCGCCGCGACGCCGACAAGCCTCTGGACCCGAACAGCCCCTTCGCCGTGCTGGCGCAGTTGAAAAAGTAACCGGACCCAATGGTTAACGAACCTGCGGAAAAGCTTCGGATCGATAAATGGCTCTGGTACGCACGGTTCTTCAAAACCCGCACACTGGCGGCAGAGGTAGCCAACGGTGGTAAGATCCGCGTCAACAAAGTTGCCATCCGCAAAGCCTCCGCGGACGTTAAAGTCGGCGATGTACTGACCTTTCATCAGGGACCAAATATCCGCGTGATCGAGGTATTGGCTCTGGGTTCTTCGCGTCGGCCGTTTGAGGAAGCGCGTTTGCTGTACTCTGATCTTGCCCCCCTGCCCGAACGCACGCCACGGAAGGACCGCCTGGCTGAGGACGAGGCGGAACCATCAACCCTCGACGCCCGCACCGCACCCATCGCCGAGCGTGAATTTGGCGCTGGGCGGCCGACAAAGCGGGAAAGAAGAGAAACAGACCGGTTGCGAGATCTTTAACATTCTCGCTAAACGCTATAGAAATGGCCGCATAACATCCTTGCCGAGGTTTGGGCCATGTCCTTCGAAATGCTTTCTGACTTTCTCTCACTCAGCGAGTTGCTGACTGTTCCAGCGATCCTGTCCCTGCTCACCGTGTCGTTCATGGGCGTGGTGCTGGGGATCGACAACGTCGTGTTCATCGCGGTTATCGCCAAGCGAGCGCCGAAGGGGCAAGAGGACCGGGCGCGGACGCTGGGGATCATCATGGCCATGGTTGCCCGTATTGCGCTGATCTTCTCGATTGGACTGCTGCTGCGGTTTGAGAATGTGCACCTGCTCAAACTGCCCTTTATGCCCGCCGACCACCAAGACGTGACCGTTAAGGGCGCAATCCTGCTCGTGGGCGGTATCTTCCTGATCTACAAAGCAACACAGGAAATCTTTGAAAAGCTCGAAGGCGACGACCACCACGGAAGCGGGAAGGAGAAGCGTCTGCCACTGGCGCAAATCCTGTTTACGCTGCTGATGCTCAACCTCGTCTTCTCCATCGACAGCGTACTGACCGCCGTGGGTATCGCCTACAACCAACTGGTGCCAATCATGGTGGGCGGGGTGCTGATCTCGACCTTCATCATGCTGGTTGCTGCTGGTCCGCTGACCCGGTTCATGGAGCGCCACCCGACGACAGAAATGCTTGCCTTTGCTTTCATGCTGCTCATCGGCGCAATCCTGCTGGGCGAGGGGCTGCACTATGAAACTCCCAAGGCATTGATATACGGAATCATGGGTTTCTCGATCTTCGTCGAAATGCTCAACATCATCTCGCGACGTCGCAAGGGGGTGCCTGTGCACTTGCACAAGCAAGCCCCGATCAAACTGCCGGACTAGGCAGCTTGGCGAGCGTCGCACAACAGGAGTTGAAAGGACCGGCCTCGCGACGGTCGGTCCGGGCAAAGGGAACAAGGCGCGCATGACTTACGTCGTCACCGAAGACTGCATCAAGTGTAAGTACACAGATTGTGTTGAGGTCTGCCCCGTGGATTGCTTCTACGAAGGTGAAAACATGCTTGTCATCCACCCGGACGAATGCATCGACTGCGGCGTCTGCGAGCCTGAATGCCCTGCTGACGCCATCCTGCCCGACACCGATCCCGACGCGACCAAGTGGATCGAGTTGAACCGCGACTACTCCGAGCAGTGGCCCGTGATCACGCTCAAGAAGGACGCTCCGAGCGACGCAGACGCCTATAAGGGGATCAGCGGAAAGCTGGAAAAGTTCTTCTCTGCCGCACCTGGCGCGGGCGATTAATCCAGCTTAAGCCCCAAAAGTCGGATAATCCTGCGTCCTGATGCCGTTTCGACATGTTACGGTTGCATGACTGCACCTGTGCATAACCATTGCCCAAAGCGGACCAATGGTTTGTCAAAATGACGTTTTTTTGCTACTTTGGGGGAATGACTACAGCGAAAGAGCCCCTTACCCGAAGCAGGAGAGACGCTCGGGGAGGCAGTATTTCGTTCGAAGTCCCTGCAGGAATAGCCGAAGCTGTTCTTGTCGCCAAGATAAAAAACAAAGAGTGAAAACATATATGGCTCAGGACGCATACGACGCCGGTGATATCGTTGTTTACCCAACTCACGGCGTTGGCAAAGTTAAAGGTATCGAAACGCAGGACCTCGGCGAACTGTCCGTTGAGGTCATTGTTATCCAGTTTGATTCCGAGCGCATGACGCTGCGGGTTCCGACGAACAAGGCGGAGCAATCCGGCCTTCGTCCGCTTTCCTCAAAGAAAGTGATGGACTCAGCGATCACCACTCTTCGGGGCCGCGCGAAGGTGCGTCGCACCATGTGGTCTCGCCGTGCGCAGGAATACGAAGCAAAAATCAACTCCGGTGATCCGGTCTCGATTGCAGAGGTTGTTCGCGACCTGCACCGCGGTGCGGAGCAGCCCGAGCAGTCTTTCTCTGAGCGGCAGATCTATCAGTCAGCTTTGGCGCGCCTCACGCGGGAGTTTGCAGCGATTGAGGACATCGACGAAGAATCGGCGACCGAAAAGCTGGAAACAGTTCTCCGCGCGGCCTGATCGCGTCGGCATAATCGACTTGAGAGGGGGCTCCGGCCCCCTTTTTTCATTCCTGTACGCAGGTAGCTCGCGCATAACATCGCCGATTCCCGGCTTCTCTTGACCCAAGCTCCGGCTCGCTTCAACGATAGCGCATTCATTTCTAAGCACTGCGCCCGGTTTTCACGGCGCTATCCAAGGCCGACCCTCATGAGCCGTCCCAATCGATTTGAAGTCCTGTCTGGTGCGCAACGCATCTGGATGGTGTCCAGCATCCACGGTGACCTTAGCCGTCTGGTGGCGATCCACGACGTGATCAACGACGCCTTCCGCGCGGGTGATCGGCTGGTTTACCTGGGCAACTACATGGGCGTGGGGCCACAGGTGGCGGACGTGATGGACGAAATGGTCGGCTTCCGCCGGCACATCATGGGGCGCTTTACCCTCTTCCCGCACGACATCGCCTACCTGCGCGGTGCTCAGGAAGAGATGCTTGAGCGGACCTTGCAGCTTCACTTCGCCAAGTCACCACCTGCGGTGCTGGCTTGGATGCTCGACCACGGGTTGGAGAGTACGCTTGAAGCCTATGGGTCCAGCGCGCATGAAGCATCGAAGTTTGCGCGCATGTCGGTCAGCGAGATTGCAAACTTCACCGTCGGTCTGCGGAGCGCGATCCGCGCCCTGCCCGGGCACTATTCGCTGATCATGTCAATGAAGCGCGCGGCCTACGACAGTGAACAGAACTTCCTGTTCACGCACGCGGGCGTCGACCCGGCACTGCCCCTGGAACGGCAGAGTGACTCCTTCTGGTGGGGGCATCCGGGTTTCTTGCGCTTGGCAGAGCCATTTGATGGGTTCAAACGGGTCTATGCCGGCTGGCACCCGAACCATCTGGGCATTTCTGAGCTGGATCACGCGACCTTTGTGGACGCCGGATGCGGCTTTGGTGGTCCGCTGCTGACCTGTTGCATCGACATGCAGGGCGACATTGTCGAAGCCTTTGAAGCCTAGAATCGCCAGTATTTCTGCCTAGCCTAAAGCCCACCTAACCGAGAATATGTCTGTTTGGTCCCGAAAACTGCGTAGCCACACGCATTGTTGGACATGTTGTCGCACCATCACACTGGTATGACCTTTTGCCCTTTTCATTGTCGCATTTGGTAGTACCATCGAACTTGGTCATACCAATTGCGCACGGAGCGCATTGAAAGGGACAAGATCATGACGGCCTTTGACGACAGTGAAACCCGCCGCGCGAATATTGCATTCATCAAGCGGTCGATGGAAACCCCGCTGCTGAGCCGCGAGCACGAATATGCTCTCGCCCGCGCTTGGCGTGAGGAAAACAACGACGGCGCACTGCACGAACTCATCAACGCTTACAACCGTCTGGTCGTGTCCACCGCTGGCCGTTTCCGCAATTACGGTCTGCCCATGGGTGATTTGATCCAGGAAGGCGTTGTCGGCCTGCTGCACGCTGCGAACCGGTTCGAGCCGGACCGTGACGTCCGCTTTTCGACCTACGCCTCGTGGTGGATCCGCTCGGCCATGCAGGACTTCATTCTGCGTAACTGGTCGATTGTGCGGACGGGGACGACGGCATCGCAAAAGTCGCTGTTCTTCAATCTGCGCCGCCTACGCTCGAAGATCGAAGAGAAGACTGGCGAGCAGCTGAACCAGGATGGCCGTGAAGAAATCGCTGAAACCCTTGGCGTTCCCCTCCGCGACGTGGAAGCCATGGAAGGCCGGCTCTCCGGCGCAGACGGTTCCTTGAATGCAGTTATCGGTGAAGACGGCGATCAGGAGTGGCAGAATATGCTCTCCGACGAACGCCCAACACCCGAAGAAAACACGATCATGGAGCACGATAGCGACATCCGTCGCACGTGGCTCGAAGAAGCGCTCGGCAATCTTGGTGAGCGCGAAGCCAAGATCATCCGCATGCGCCGCCTGACAGACGACGGCGTCACGCTCGAAGAACTGGGCAAGCACTTTGGCGTGTCCAAGGAGCGGGTGCGCCAGTTGGAGCACCGGGCGATGAACAAGCTCAAGACTTTCATGATGGATCGCGTGGGCCAGGCCGATGACCTGTACCTCGAAAGCTGAAGAAGACGCCTCCTAACTCTCTCCATCCTCCACCATCATGCACTAAAAAAAGAGGACGCCGCTGGCGCCCTCTTTTTTTGTGTGGTGCGTCCAGCATCAGCCGATCAGGACGCGGGCCCTTCATGCAGTCCGAACGCGTCGTGCAAGGTGCGTACGGCCAGTTCGAGGTAATCCGCACCGACTAGGACCGAAGTTTTGATCTCAGAGGTCGTGATCACCTTGATGTTGATGTTCTTTTCCGCCAACGCGCCAAACATGGTCTTGGCCACGCCCGAGTTGGTGCGCATACCAACGCCGACGATGGAGACCTTGGCCACATCCTCATCGGCTTCGAGCTGAGTGTATTCGATGTCGCTGTGACGCTCTTCGAGCAAGGACAAAGCCCGTGGAAGGTCCGCTTGGCCGCAAGTAAAGGTCATGTCGGTGGTCGCGTCGCCGTCGATGACGGTGCGCGACTGCACAATCATGTCAACGTTGATCGCCGCATCACCCAGCGCGCCAAAGATCGCAGCGGCGACGCCGGGGCGGTCTGGAATACCGATCAGCGTGACCCGTGCTTCATCGCGGGAGAAGGCAATGCCGGATACAACGTCTTTTTCCATGATCTCATCCTCTGCCGTCACGAGCGTGCCCGGCTTATCTTCAAAACTTGAAAGCACCTGCAGCGGAACGCCATGGCTCATGGCGATCGAAACGCTGCGGGTTTGGAGTACTTTGGCGCCCAGTGACGCCATTTCGAGCATCTCTTCGTGGCTGATCCGATCGAGCTTACGGGCCTTGTCGGTCACGCGCGGGTCGGTGGTGTAGACCCCGTCAACGTCGGTGTAGATGTCGCAGCGGTCGGCCTTGAGGGCGGCTGCGAGCGCTACGGCCGACGTGTCGGATCCACCTCGGCCCAGAGTGGTGATCCGGTTGCGCGGGCTGACGCCCTGGAACCCCGGAACCACAGCGACTTCACGGGTCTCTGCAAAACGGCGCTCAATCTCGCTGGTGTCGATGTCCAGAATACGCGCGTTGCCGTGTACGTCTTCAGTCTGAAACGGCAGCTGCCACCCCAGCCATGAGCGGGCGTCGATGCCCATGGATTGAAGGATCACGGACAGGATCCCGACCGTCACCTGCTCCCCCGTGGAGACAACAACGTCATATTCGCGCGTGTCGTAGAGTGCTGCGGCCTCTGTCACCAGACCGACCAGTCGATTGGTCTCACCCGACATGGCAGAGACCACCACGGCAACCTCGTTGCCCGCGTCGTGCTCCGCCTTGACCCGGCGGGCAACGTTTCGGATGCGGTCAAGGTCACCGACAGAGGTGCCCCCAAACTTCATGACAATGCGCGCCATCAAACCAACCTGCTTGTTTATCAGGGTAGAACTCGACATATGAGGTACTGAAACTATTCACAGGCCGCAACGGCGGGAGACGCATGCTGGATACCGAGCAAACGAGCACCAACACGAATCACACGATTGACCCCAGCGAGGTAGAGAAATTCACCAAGATGGCGGCAAGCTGGTGGGATCCGTCGGGTGATTTCAAGCCGCTTCACCGGCTCAACCCGACCCGCGTGCGCTTTATCACGGAGCAGATCGCCCGACACTTTGACCGCGACCTCGATGCCGCAGAGCCACTGGCAGGGTTGAAGATCCTCGACGTCGGATGCGGCGGGGGTCTTGTTTGTGAGCCACTCGCGCGTTTGGGCGCGACGGTGACGGGGGTGGATGCCACGCCTGCGAACATCCCTGTCGCACAGATTCACGCCGAGCAAATGGGCCTCGACATCGACTATCGCGTCGCAACCGTGGCCGACCTCGTCAGCGCGGGAGAGCGGTTCGACGTGGTTTTGGCGTTGGAGATCATCGAACACGTCAACGACCCACCAGCCTTTGTCACTGACGTGGTCGGTGCGCGGGCTGAGGGTGGGCAGGTGTTTATCTCCACCTTCAACAAAACCTTGCGAAGCTTTGCTCTCGGGATCGTTGCGGCGGAATACGTGCTGCAATGGTTGCCGCGCGGAACCCACGACTGGCGCCGGTTCGTACCGCCTGCAGAAATGTTCAAGATGGTCGAAGACGCCGGCCTGCGTCCTGACCGGATCAAGGGCTTCATGTTCAACCCGCTGCTCGACAAGTGGCTGCTCACCGATGACACGGGCGTGTCCTACATCGCCTGCTTCAAGGCCCCAACGGATCAGCCGCCGACAGAGCCAGAGTTCGCGCTCTAGTCTACTTTCCCGGCGACGTCGGCTTAAGGATCCGCATCAGCGTGCCATCCCGTTGGAACAGGCTATGCTTGAGCGCGCCTGCAACGTGCAGGATCACGGCGATGAACAGCACGAACGAACAGAGCATGTGAAGACTCTCGACAACCGTGCTGGCATCGCCCAGACGCCCCAGCCGCGGCAGCTCCGAGCCCCATAGGAAATACTGCGATCCACCGCCCATGAAGGCCTTCAGCAACCCGGTCGCAATGGCCAGTGTGAGGGCGCCAAGGAAGACCCACTGCACCGTTCGCGCCAACAGCCGCTCCCACCGTGCGTGATCGGGGTTCGCTGGCGCAAAGCCTCGGAAAATCCGGTTGCCCACGCGAAACAGAATGATCGCCGCCCCGCAAACTCCCACCGTGACGTGCAGGTCATAGACAAAATCCGGCGCATCCGACCATTGGGAAATCAAGATGCCGGCGACCCACATGATGCTGAACCAGAGAACCGTGAACCAGTGCAGCAGCAGGGAGAACGGGTTGTAGCCGGGGGAAGAGGTCATGGCGGAAGCTTTCCTTAGAGCGTGTTCAGAAAAGTGAGCAAGTCTAGCTGCTGTTCCCGGTCCATGGCCAGAAAAGCAGCAACGCTGGCAGAGGCTTCTCCACCATGGGCGGTGATTGCGGCATCAATGGTGAACGCGCGCCCATCGTGCAGGAACCGGTCCCGACCTGAAAGACCAAGCAGGGGCGCGGTCCGCCATTCACCGGGAAGGGCCATCCCAACGCGGACGGGTTCAGCGAGACTGGGACCCATGTCATGCAGCAGCAAGTCGGAAAACAACACGACATCAACCCCGTTTTCGTCTTCCAGAGCTGGTACGTGGCAGGCAGCGCAACCGGCTTCGTTGAAGCCAGCGTGCAGAAGGGGCGATGTTGCCGGTAAAGTGCCCTCGCGGAGCGCCTGCGCGATGGGGGCAACAAGCGGCGGCTCAGGTGTGGGACCGGTCTGCGGTACGATGCATCCGGGCTCATCGGCCGTGCAGGTCGCATCGGCAAAATCGAGCAAGGCATTGCGCAGACCCATGTCGGTGATCAGCGCGTTGGCGATCTGGTCTTCGAGCGAACCGACCGAGGCTTTCCACCCAAACCGCCCCGGCACAGCCCCGCGCCGAGACAGACTGAGCACCCAGGAAACCCGGCCACTGATCCCGTCTTTGTCGCTGTCTTGTGGATCGGCAAGCCGCTGCATTGCGTCGCTGGCAACACGATCGATCGCCGATGATAGCTCCAGCGCGTTTGCCCGCCGTGCTCCCAGCCCGGCGGTCCCACCCGTCAGGACGACTTGATCAGCGTGGCAGCTTTGGCAGCTCAAGGCCGCGCCGGTGCGGGCTGACGGGTGCGCTGCGGCCAGCGGCCCGCCCTCTGCCTGTCCGACCGACTCAGCTGTGGTGAGACAAGCTAACACGCAACTCGTCAATAAAGCTCTGAAGCGCATCTTCGAACCGGTCCAAGTTCAGGCGAAAAGCCGCCTCCTGCTCAGCACTCAAGGCGCGGGAACGACTGGCGACCATGAGCTGGCGCACGCCTTCTGCTTCCCGCCGTGTTTGGCGCAAAGCACGCTCAAGCTCTTCTTTCTCCGCCAGCGACGCGAGCAGGGTAAAGCCAGAGTGGCTGTCCGCGCCCTGAAGCCACACGAACGTGGCCATGCCCATGAAGTTCATAAACACCGCCTCTGCCTGCATTTCCGTTGCATTGAGGTCTGGCGCGGCTCTGAGTGCTGCGAGCTTGGGCAATAGAGAAGTATCAGCATACTCGATCACCATGCCCAGCGCCCTCGCCCCCACCCCGTCCCCCGGGCCAAGGTCAAAGCGGGGCGTGCGGCCGTTCATGCCAATCCAACGGGCCTTGAGCTTGCGCAGAGCTTCGGCATCAGTCTCGGTCCCGGTCAGCTCGAAATCGGCAAATGCAGGAAAGGCGAGCGTGAACACGTCCATATTCAACACGCTCCGTCGGGCAGACGCAGCCTGCCCAGAATCGCTGAACGTCGCCGCGCGATCAAAGGCAACGATTGCAGACTCCACAATGATGTGGCTTGCCAACGCGGCGGCGAAGTCAAAGCCAACTTCGTAAATCGGCAGGTCTCCTGTGGGTAGAGTCGGGCCGATGGCGGCTTCATTGGGAATAGGTGCCGACGCTTGGGTCGCACCGGCTTGAGCGGCCGCAAGTCCGGGCGCGGCAAGGAACCCTGCACAGGCAACGCAGACGCATGCGATCCTGACTGACCCCATCCCTTTCACGGCTCATTCTCCTAAATCAAGAAAGAGCGAGAGCTATATCAATCTTTAGAAGGTGCGCATAATAAAAAAAGGGAACGCGAGCGGCGTTCCCTTTTTCATCAGCTTTAGTACGTCGGGCCAACGCGGCCCATAAACTTACGCGGCTTAGAGGCCGGAGGTCAGTTCAGGCACCGCGTCGAACAGGTCGGCAACCAGACCGTAGTCCGCAACCTGGAAGATGGGTGCTTCTTCGTCCTTGTTGATCGCAACGATGACCTTTGAGTCCTTCATGCCCGCGAGGTGCTGGATCGCGCCGGAGATGCCAGCGGCGATGTACAGATCGGGGGAGACGACCTTGCCGGTCTGACCCACTTGATACTCGTTAGGAGCAAAGCCAGCGTCCACAGCCGCACGCGACGCACCCACGGCAGCACCGAGCTTGTCTGCGAGCGTGTCGAGGATGGCGAAGTTCTCAGAAGACCCCATGCCGCGACCACCGGAAACAACGATGGAGGCCGACGTCAGCTCAGGCCGGTCGCTGGTGGACAGCTCATCAGCCACCCATGCAGACAGACCCGCCGCACCTGCGCCTGCGAGGTCGGAAATCGAAGCCGAACCGCCTTCTGCCGCTACGGGGTCAAAGTTTGCCGTGCGAACGGTCAGAACCTTAATGCTGTCGCCGGACTTGACGGTCGCGATGGCGTTGCCTGCATAAATCGGACGCTCAAAGGTGTCGGCGTCAACAACACCGGAGATGTCGGAGATTGGCTGCACGTCCATCAGGGCCGCTGCGCGCGGCAGGATGTTTTTGCCGACCGTGGTTGCTGCGGCAACCAAGTGCGTCTTGCCTTCGCTCGCTGCAATAAGCAGAGGCGCGATGTTCTCAGCGATCTCGTGGCTGTAAGCCGCGTCAGAGGCTTTGACGACGGCTGAAACACCGTCAACCTTAGCTGCTGCTTCAGCCGCAGCATCTGCGCCTTCGCCAGCAACGATTGCGGTGATGTCGCCGCCGATCTGCTTGGCAGCAGCAACAGCGGAAAGGGAGGTTGCTTTGATGCCGTCGGCATCGTGCTCCAGATAAACCAGAATGCTCATGTTCTCAGTATCCCGTTGCTCTTAAACGACTTTTGCGTCGTTCTTCAGTTTGTCGATCAGCTCACCCACGTTGGCCACAACGACACCAGCGGCGCGCGCCGGTGGCTCGGAGACAGAAACGGTGGTCAGACGCGGCGTCACGTCCACGCCCAGATCAGCGGGGGACATGGTGTCGATCGGCTTTTTCTTTGCCTTCATGATATTTGGCAGTGAGGCATAGCGTGGCTCGTTCAAACGCAGGTCGGCGGTGATGATGGCAGGCAGAGGCATGGTGACAACCTGCAGGCCGCTATCGACTTCGCGCGTGACCTTCAGCGTGTCGCCGTCTTTCTCGACCTTGGAAGCGAAAGTGCCCTGCGGCCAGCCCAGCAGCGCAGCCAGCATCTGGCCGGTCTGGTTGTTGTCGCCGTCGATGGCCTGCTTACCGAGGACAACGATGCCCGGCTCTTCTTTCTCGACGATTCCCTTGAGCAGCTTGGCCAGCGCGAGTGGCTGCAGCTCTTCATCGGTTTCGACGAGAATGCCGCGGTCGGCGCCCATGGCCAACGCCGTGCGGATGGTCTCTTGGCTTTTGGTTTCACCAAGGGACACGGCAACGATTTCTTCGACGATGCCCGCTTCCTTCATCCGAATTGCTTCTTCCACAGCAATCTCGTCGAAGGGGTTCATCGACATTTTCACGTTGGCCAGATCAACAGCACTGTTGTCCGGCTTGACCCGGATCTTCACGTTGTAATCCACAACGCGCTTTACGCAAACGAGCGCCTTCATGGGGTAAGCCTCTCAAGTATCTAAGGTAAAACCGTCATTTCACTATAAGTGCGCTTCCAGAAGGTCAAGCCATGCATCGGCAACTGTGACGTGCGGTCGCTCACTTGGTTCGCGGCCTAAACAGCATGACCGTCACCAAACAACAATCCCATGCGCGGCACATCGGCCATCAAAATCGGCATGCTTGACCCGTGCGAAGGGATGAGGCACCCGATTGTTATGCAAAGTCTGATCCCAAAATCGCAGGCCTTTACCCTGCTTGGCATGTCCGGCGTTGGCAAAACCACCCTTGCCAACAAGCTGCCGCGTGCGCGCTGGTTCCACTTCTCCGGCGACTATCGCATCGGCACGCGCTATCTGGGCGAGGCCATTCACGACGACCTGTACCTCGCCGCGATGCAGCTGCCGCAGTTGGCCGCGCTGCTGCGCAGTGACAGCATCTACATCCGTTCCAACATCAGCATGAACAACCTTGCCCCGCTGAGTGCATGGATTGGCACGCTTGGCGACCCGGTGCAGGGCGGTCACACCTTGGCAGAGTTCCAGCGCCGGCAGCAGTTGCACAGGCAGGCGGAGTGCGCCGCCTTGCAGGACGTCGGCTACTTTATGGATCGCGCAGCGACCGTCTATGGATACGACCACTTTCTGGTCGATGCGGGCGGGAGCCTGATCGAAGTCGTGGACCTAGACACGCCGGATGCGGACCCGGTGCTCAAGCACCTGACCGACCGCACTCAGCTGGTTTACATCGAGGCGACCGACGATCACGTCGAAAGCCTGATCGAGCGAACGATCGCGTACCCCAAGCCCATGTTCTACCGCAGCGACTTCCTCGCACAGGCCATCGACGCCTATGCCGCCGAAACCGGACACGCCAGCGCAGACAGCTTCCCGCCTCTGGAGTTCGTAAAGTGGGTCTTCCCCCGCCTGATCGCCGCGCGGTCTGAGCGCTATGAGACGCTGGTGTCTGCCGGGCTGGCCCTGCGGGTGGCTGCTGACGAAATCGCGCGGGTGGAAACCGAGGGCGACTTCCTCGATCTTATGGAAAGGGCCAGCGGCGCCTGAGCGCCCGCCCTCGACCGACCGACCGACGCAGTGAGCTAAGCGAGACCCTATGCCGATCAGAGTTCCAGATGGCCTCCCCGCCGCCCAAACCCTTCGAGATGAAGGGGTTGAGGTCATGCGAGAGAGCCGGGCAAAGCAGCAGGACATCCGCCCTCTGCGCATCGCCATCCTGAACCTCATGCCGCTGAAGATCGCGACGGAGACACAGCTTGCCCGCCTGCTTGGTGCTTCACCGCTGCAAGTCGATCTCACGCTTGTAGAAACCAGTACCTATCGCGGCACCAATACTGCGTCGGAGCACATGGACGCCTTCTACCGCCCATGGGCTGACGTGAAGGGTGAGCGGTTTGATGGCTTCATGATCACAGGCGCGCCCGTGGAAACGCTGAACTTCCGCGACGTGAAATACTGGCCCGAGTTAGAAGAGATCTTTGACTGGACCACGACCAACGTGTTTTCGATGTTTTCGATCTGCTGGGGCGCACAGGCCGCTCTCTATCATTTCAACGGGGTCGAGAAGCACCTGATCACTGAAGTGCCGAAGCGGTTCGGCGTGTTTGAGCACCGCAACCTCGACCACACCCACCCCATGATGCAAGGCATCGCCGATGTCTTCGAAATCCCGGTTTCTCGGCACACCGAAAACTTACGCACAGATATTGAACCTGTGCCGGGTCTGCGGATTCTGGCTGAGAACGAGGTGGCAGGCGTCGGGCTGGTCTCGGACGACGCGCACCGGCGCTTCTACATGTTCAACCACCTAGAATACGACAGCAACACGCTGCGTCAGGAATACGAGCGTGATGTCAAAGCAGGCGCAGAGATCGTGCTGCCCTGCAACTACTTCCCAAACGACGATCCCGCGCAGGAGCCGTTCAACAAGTGGCGCAGTCATGCTCACCAGATGTATGGAAACTGGGTGAACTGGGTCTACCAGAACACGCCGTTCGACCTGAACGACCTCTAGCCCGCCCTGCCCTTATTCCTCGTAACGCAGCAGCGCATCCACTCGGACGCCACGGCCTTCGAGCTCGTCCCGGCCACCCAGCCCGTCGAGTTCAATCAGGAACATGGCGCCGGCAGGAATGGCTTTGAGCTTGCGCACCAGTTCCACTGTCGCGCCCGCAGTCCCGCCCGTGGCGATCAGATCATCGATGATGACCACGCGCTGACCGGGCTGGAGCGCATCCGTGTGGATCTGCAGCGTGTCAGAGCCGTATTCGAGATCATAGGAATGGGTCACGCACTCGTAAGGCAGCTTTCCCTCCTTGCGCACCGGTATGAACGGCAGCCCCAACTGTGCCGCAACGGCCGGCGCAAAGATGAAACCCCGTGCTTCGATCCCCGCGATGGCTTCGGCCTTCATGGAAAGAGCATAGTCGGCAAAGGCTTTGGTAACGTGGCGCATGGCTTCGCCGTTGGCGAGCAAAGGCGTGATGTCGCGAAAAAGGATACCCGGCTTGGGGTAGTCCTCGACGTCGCGGATAAGCGCGCTTAAATCCATTGAGAGAGCTTTCAGTAATCACACGGCATGAATGAGAGTCATGCCGTGTGTTACCAATGAACTCAACTGCTGAGTGGCAAACTAGCCTCTCTTGCTGTTGATGATCGCCTTGACGGTAGCCGGTAGGCTCCGCTTTAGTTCTGTTCTGCGATCTTTCCAAGAGGACTGGCGCGGAAGTGCGTCGGTCTTCGAAAGGGCCGCTCTGAACAGGATCATGTGACTTGTCATCGAGCACCTCATACGCAATGGTTGCGTATTGGGTATATCAATGAAAAACGATATGCGCAACAGTTGCGTGTGGATAAATATGAATAAAACTGTACCAACCTGGTTTCAATTGTGGCGTAAGGGTCTGAAACTAACGCAAAAAGAGGCGGCACTGCTGCTCGGAATCAAGCCCAGAATGCTGCAAAATTATGAGAGTGGGTCGCATGACATACCACTCTATATCAGACTCGCAATGGCGTCGCTCAGTCAGGGCGTGGTGGATTATGGCGACGGACTTCTGTTCCGCCCAGACCAGCCCCTGCCGCTCTATGCAGCAGACAAGCTTGCCAAGGCCAAAGCAGCGGACAAAGAGCAATCCAAGAAGGAACGACGCGAAACGCGGGGGTCCTAACCCGCCTCACAGGCCTCCGCGACGCCGAGGAGGTCTTCGATCATGATCGAAGCGAGGCACGCGCGCCTGTTGGTCAGCGTCCACTGAAAGGCGACTGGGTCGGCATAAACCCGTTCGGACATGGACGAGTCCTTGACCAGTGTCCACGGCAGGCGCTCCACACACAGTACAGCCGTCGACTTGGCAGCAACGATCATGTCGGTTTCCAGCGCCAGATCGTTGTAGGCGGGAGGCTGGATCTTGGGACGGCTGAAGCCCGGTTCATAGCCCAGCACATCGCCGCTCAAAAAGGACAACTCCCGGTTTGACCGATTGTCGATCTCCAGCGCCAGACCGCTGGAGCAGTCCTCTGGCGCTTGTTCGAGAAAGGCAACCTCGACCAGCCCCTGCTGACGACCCCAATTGACCTGCACGAAAACATAGGCCGCCACGGTCAGGACCACGGTTGCCGAAGCACCGACGGCCAACCGCATCACCACACCGGGAAAGCGCGCAATCACGGTCCCCACGCCGACAGCGACGATCAGGAAGGTCATCAGAATTCCAAACATGCGGGCGGCTCCTTTTTCAGCAGTTGGTGCACCCTCGCACGCCAGCACGCGAGGCTCCAGCCTTCTGGCTCAGCGGTCTTCGTGCTCGTCTCGGCCCGCGCCCAGCCGGACCCGTCTGATTGTCAGTGCGACCACGGCCACCACTGGCAAGACCAGGGCCGCAGTTACGTGCGCTTTGGTCAAAGAGAAGGCTTCAGCAAACGGATAGAGCAGCCCAGAAAGCAGGTTCACGGCGTAGTAGCTGATCGCGATGACAGACAGCCCTTCCACCGTGCGCTGCAGCCGGAGTTGCACCGCCGTCCGCCGGTCCATGCTCGTCAGCAAAGTCTGGCTTTCCGCTGAGCGTGAGACATCCACGCGGGTGCGGAGCAATTCGGCTGTCCGCGTGGTGCGGTTCAGTTGACTGTTCAGTCGGTCCTGAGTCGAACTCACGGTTCGGATCGCCGGATCGAAGCGGCGGGTCATAAACTCGTGAAAGGTCTGCAACCCCTCAAACCGCTCCTCGCGCAGCAAGGTGATCCGGTCGTGGACAATGGCGTTGTAAGCTTCGGTCGCGCCAAACCGGAAGGTCATGAGCGCCGCCTGTTCTTCGAGGTTGGCAGAGATATCCAACAGATCAAACAGGAGCTTTTCCGGTTCAGCGTCCGCTTTTGCCATGGTTAGAACGCTGTCTTCGAGCCGCTGGTCGGTGTCGTTCAGCACGCGCGCCAAATTGCGCGCCCGGTCCAGCCCAAGCATGGCCATTGCCCGATAGGTCTCGATCTCCAGCACGGATTGCACCACCTGCCCGACTTTCGAAGGGCTGCAGTCAGGGTTGACGAAAATGGCAAAGTGCATAGTGCCCTGTTCATCGAGCTGGAAGTCGCCAGCAATGAGGGCGCTGCCGTCAAGCACCCGAGCGGCGGCGAGGCTCTTTGGGTTGAACCACGTGTTCAGACGTTTTGCGATCTCTGTGGGATCATCAGGGGCGAAATCAACGCGGATCAGCACTTTTGCCAAGGCAGGGGCTGTCATTCCTTCTGCCCAAGGCTCGAAAGTGCGAAGCGCCGCATGTGGGGCAAAGGCTTCGCCCGACGCGCCGGATTGGAACAGGGCGAGGCTGGTGAACTCCGAATGTTGCTCCCACTTCAGCAGTGGTCCGTCTTTGGCACCTCGGGTGTCCTGTGTGATCGGTCCAAGATAGTGGTTGGTCCCCACCCGCTCAGCCCCAAGCCCGAGCGCTTCCAGACGATCGGTCAGCACCTTTCGCTCAGCCGCGCGGTCACGACCGGCGGCGTTTTCCGGGTGCTTGCAGGCCAGAAAAATCACGTCACAGGGTGCGCTGATCTCCGCAAAGGGACGCGCATGCAGTTCAGAAATCAGGTCGCGGCGGCGTGGATGCTCTCGCATGGCTTCTGTCTCCGGCAAAATTCACCTGAGCAAAAACCTAGCGCGACCGCCGCGAAAGTCCCGAAAAGCGGTTTTGAACCGTCTCTATATCGCTCTTAGCGCGGCCCATAGGCGAGGTCTGGCAGCCACAAACTGACACCGGGCACATAGGTCACGATGATCAGGAACAGGAACAGCACTCCCACCCACGGCAAACTTACCTGCATCACACGGAGGATTCCCATCCGTGTAATGGAAGATGCAACGAACAGGTTCAGACCCACGGGGGGTGTGATCATGCCGATCTCCATATTCACCACCATGATGATGCCCAGATGGATCGGGTCGATCCCCAGTTGCAGCGCCAGCGGATAGACAATCGGCGCAACGATGAGCAGCAGGCCGGAAGGCTCCATAAACTGCCCACCGATCAACAAGATCAGGTTGATGATGATCAGGAACATCCACGGTGCCATGTCCGCAGATACAATGGCACTTGCCAGCTGTTGCGGAATGCGCAGTTCGGTAAGCACGTGGCTAAAGATCAGGGCGTTGAAGATGATGAACATCAGCATCACGCTCATCTTCGCCGCGTTCAGCAGAACCTCGCGCGTTTCACGGTGGAACAGGTTGGCGGGTAAGCTCCAGGCAATTTCCAGCGCCGCTCGCCCAGTCGCCGCAGGCAGGGTCTCACCCGCCCGCCGCCAAGGGCTGTTTTTAAGAAAACCGATGCCGCGATAGAAGACCGTCGCCGTGACAAAGCCGTAAACGGCGGCAAAGGCTGCCGCTTCAGTTGGCGTGAAGAAGCCGGCGTAGATCCCCCAGATGATGAGCACGATCAGCAACAAACCCGGCACGGCAAACAGTCCCTTACGCAGGGCGTCGCGGAAGCCGAACCAGAACGGCTTTTCGATCTTCATTCGGCCAATACCAATCAGGATTCCGCCCACCAGCATCGCCCCGGCCAGCAGGCCCGGTACGACCCCGGCCAGGAACAAGCGCCCGACGGATTCGTTAGTTGCAGCGGCGTAGACCACCATCACGATCGACGGCGGGATCAGGATGCCCAGCGTGCCTGCAGTGGCGATCAGGCCCGTTGCAAAGCCTTTGGGGTAGTTGCTGTCTTCCATGCCCTTGATGGCGATCGGTCCAATGGCGGCAACCGTCGACGGCGATGAACCGCTGAGGGCAGCAAACAACATGCAGGAGAAAACACCCGCAACACCCATACCGCCCCGCACTTGCCCCACGGCTGCAACCGCGAAATCAACGATCCGCTTGGCAGCACCACCGGACGTGAGGAAAGCGGATGACAGGATGAAGAAAGGGATGGCGGTCAGCAGGAACTTTTCGTTCATCGCACCGACCACAGCCGTCGCCAGCGACGTCGCTTTATCGGACTTGATCAGCACCACCATGATCGACGGCAGGCCCAGTGCAACACCGATGGGCGCACGGATTGCCAGCAGACCAAAGACGCCAAACAGCAGCACCCACGCCAAATGCGGGGCCAGTAGGGCTTGAATCGGATCGAGAAAATCAAACATGGCTCAGTCGTCCTTACCCTGAGTGGAGGCGACCGCCTGATCGACCTCTTCTTCGGCTTCATGTCCGGCGGTCAGGCTCTCGCGTCGTCCGGTCCAGATTTCCCAGATCGCGTAAGCCGCTGTCAGCCCCAGCACAAAAAAGGCGAGGGACAGAAAGCCGTAGGTAAAGAAAAAGGGAATGGCGAGCTCGTCGGACCCTTTCGTGCGCAACACCTTGACCGACCAGAACTTGTCGTAGGCCTGATATCCGGCCCGGCTGAGCAACAGGGCGTAAATCACAGTCATCAGGGTCGCGAGCAGGTTGAAGAACTTCCGCATGGGTGCAGGGAAAAGGTTGACCAGCACGTCGATCCCGATGTGCACCCCCTTGCGCAGCACGTAGCTCATGCCGAACAGAATAAAGAACAAAAAGATATAAAGGGTCAGCTCAAGGCCCCAGATACTGGGCTTGAGGCCAAAGATTTCCCCGCCAAAGAAACGGCGGACGACCACTGCAAAAAAAGCCACTGCGGTCATGGCGGCCAGCATGTAGGCCATGACAGACTCTTCGAGCCATTCAATCCCGCGTCGGAGTGAGCGAAACATGCCGAACCTCTGAAAAAACAAACGAAATACAGGGTTCCAAGGCAGCGGCGGGACGCTCAAGAGCGCCGCGCCGCCGAACTTGGGTGGAAGACGGGTTTCCCCGCCTTCAAAGGGTCAGAACAGACTTAGTTATTGGAAGCAACAGCCGCGTCGATGATGTCCTGGCCGATGCCGTCTGCGAACTGATTCCAGACTGGAGCCATCGCCTCAACCCATGCCGCGCGAGAGCCTGCATCGAGAACGCGAATTTCGCCGCCTTCTGCAAGGATCTTGGCACGGTTGTCCATGTTGATGCCTTCAGCCATGGCGTTCCGCTCTGCGGTCACGTCCTTGATGATGCCCATCAGCTGGTCACGGTCTTCGTCGTTGAGGCTGTCCACGAACTCGGTTGAGGTCACGACCAGATAGTCGATGATGCCGTGGTTGGTCTCGGTCACACCGTCCTGAACTTCGAAGAACTTCTTGGTGTAGATGTTGGACCAAGTGTTTTCCTGAGCATCGACAACGCCGGTTTGCAGCGCGCCGTAAACTTCAGAGAACGCCATTTTCTGCGGGTTGCCACCAATCTGGTTGATGTACGCCTCGATCACGTCAGAGGTCTGGATCCGGAAGGTCAGACCTTCAGCATCCGTTGGCGCAACAAGCGGCTTGTTCGCAGACATCTGCTTCATGCCGTTGTGCCAGAACGCGAGGCCCTGCAGGCCGCTGTCCTGCATGCTATCGAGCATAGCCTGACCGGTTTCAGACGCCTGGAAGCGGTCTACCGCAGCAACGTCCGCAAACATGAAGGGCAGGTCAAAGACGCGGAAAGACAGGGTGAACTGCTCGAACTTGGACAGCGATGGTGCTGCCAGCTCAACGTCGCCCAGAACCAGTGCTTCGAGAACCTTGTTATCGTTGTACAGCTGGCTGTTCGGGAACACTTCCATGCACATCCGGCCATCCATTTCGGCGTTTACACGCTCAGCCAGCAGGGCTGCTGCTTCACCTTTTGGGTGGCCGCTGTTTGCGGTTACGTGGCTGAAACGAACAACGCGCTCGCCGCTGTCACAAGCTGCATACGCAGTGCCAGCGGTCGCCAGCATCATCACGCCGACGGTCAAAATCTTTTTCATGTGAACTTCCTCCTCGGGGTTTCTAGCCGGGCGAACTCCCTTTTCGCCGACAGTCGAGAAAATAGGGACAGCGCAGCAAGCCGGAAGCCCTTGCGGCAATTTAGCAAAGATGGAGAAGCAACTTTTCAGCGTGGTGGGCGGAAATCCGCCATGGGCGCAGGCCAAAGGTGGCGAAATTCCGCCCGGCGCCGCAGAGAGCCTAGCGCTGGCGCAAATTATACTTGGCCAGCTTATCAGCCAGCGTCTTCCGCGGGAGGCTCAAGCGCTCCATCACACGCTTCAGATCGCCCTGCGCCAAGTGCAGTTCTTTCTCAAGGACGCTGCGTTCAAAGTCCGCGACCTGACTGGCGAGATCCTGCGCCCCACCATCGTCGGAGATCTCCAGCTGACCGGCCAGCAACGGAAGGCCAAGGGCGAACTGCCCGGCCGCGTTGCGAATCTCCCGCACGTTACCGGGCCAGTCGTAGCGCAGGATGCGGGTCATATCCTCGGGTCGCAGCGGGGGGGCATCCTCTTCCTCATTCAAGAAATGCTCGAACAGCACCACCCGGTCGGCCCCACATTCACGCATGGGCGGCACGGTGACCTGACTGGCGCTCAGCCTGTAATACAAGTCGGGACGGACCTGTCCGCTTTCCATTTCTGCGCGCAGATCAGTTTTTGCCGCCGCCATGACGCGCAGGTTGACCGCGACATAGGACTGTCCGCCTACCCGTCGGAACCGCCTTTCTTCGAGGATGCGGAGCAGTCGGCCCTGTGTGTCCAGTGGCATGCTTTCGATCTCGTCAAGAAACAACGTGCCTTTGTCTGCACGCTCGAAGAGACCCACGCTGGACGCACCCAACCCGCTTTCGTCCTCCATCCCAAACAGTTGTTCGTTGATGTCCGTTCCGTCCAGTGCCGCACAATTCACAGGTACGAAAGGCTGCATGGAACGCGCGGAAATCGAGTGTAGAGCGCGGGCGGAAACCTCCTTACCCGCTCCCGTCTCTCCCACGATCAGCACATCGGTATCCGTACCGCCAAGCGCAGAAAGCTGCTGCCGCAGCGCCTGCACCTTGGGAGACGCGCCGCGTACTTGCATGAACAGGCGATCACGCCCTTGAAGCTCTCGCGCCAAACGTCGGCGAGCGACCTCGGCTTCGCGCAGCGCCATCGCGCGGCGGATGTCCTTGATCAATGCTTTGGCGTCGAGCGGCTTCTCGTAGAAGGCAAAGGCCCCAGCCTGCAAACTGCGCACGGCCATCGGCACATCGCCATGTCCGGTCAACAGGATAACCGGCATGGCGGCGTCAATCTCGGACAGCCTCGCCAGCAATTGCTCGCCCGTGAGTTTGGGCATGCGGACGTCGGTTACAACCACGCCCAGCGTGTCTTCGTTAATGTTGCCAAGCAGGGAATGGGGCTGGGCATAGGACTGCACGTCCAGCGCAGCCAGCTCGAAGCTCTGTTCGAGAGACTCTCGGAAAACAGGGTCGTCATCGACCAGATAGACTGTCCCGCTCATGCGTCCTCTTTCCTTTTCCGTGTCCCTTGCCGTTTTGGTTTGCTGTTCTTTGCCGCGGGGTCAGCGAGCGCCACGCCCTTTGCCCGCACTTCGGGGAGCGACAGTTCAAACCGCGCGCCGGGGAGCGTGGTGCTGGTGACCAGATCCAGACGGCCGCCCATGGTCTCCACGAACTGCCGGGAAATGGCGAGCCCAAGCCCCAGCCCTTCAATCTCCGAACGGGTACTGACGAAAGCATCGAAGAGGCCCTCACGCAATTCTTCTGGGACACCCGGACCATTGTCTTCGAGCGCAAGGACCACGACGCCCGCCTCATCCGCAACCGCCGGGTCAGTCTGCCCCAGTGAAGACGTCAGCACGATCCGCGGCTCCGCCTGATCCCGCACCGCCAACCACGCATTAACCAAGAGGTTATAAAGCACTTGCTCCAACCGCACCGCACCCGCGAGCACGCGCACACTAGCGTCGATTTCTATCGACAATGCCTGAGCCGCTTTGGGAAAGCGGGAGATCAGTCCATCTTGCGCCGCCTCAATCACGGGTCCGAGGCGCACGGGCTTTACGTCCTGTGATCGGCCAGTGACGAAGGATCGCAGATTGCCAACGATGCGCGAGACCCGGTCAGCCTGCGCCACGATCCGCGATAGATTATCCTGCGCCTTGGCTTCATTTCCGCGCTCAATAAAGGCCCCCGCATTTTCAGCGTAGTTGCGGATGGCTCCCAGCGGTTGGTTGATTTCGTGGCTGATGCTGGCCGCGACTTGCCCGAGCAGTGCCAGCTTGCCAGCTTTGACCACGGATTCCTGAGCATCTTCCAGCGCCCGTGTGCGCTCAGCCACTTTGACTTCGAGCAGCCGTGCCTGCTCCTCCTGCTGTCGTGCGGTTTGCAACAGCGCCAGACGCCGGGCGTAAAGCTGTGAGATCAGCAGAGCAAAGGCAAAGGTCAGCGCCGCAAAACCCAGCGACCGTCCACCCCACTCGCGCGGCGACAAAGCCTGCCCCGGCCGCGCGCTCATCACCATGGACAGGTCGGGTAAGGCCAGCGTGATGATCTCCTCCCCTACGCCTTCGCGGCTGTTCGCGTAGAGCTCGCGACCCTGCGGGTCGAGCAGGCGGATTTCGTCAAGCGACAGGTCTAGCGGCGCTGTTGCTTCTCCCAGATCGAAGCGGCTAACCGCCACACCGATGACAGCGCGGTCTTTGAACACGGGCGCGGCAAAGACGTAGTCACTGCCAATCAGCGCTCGTCCCAAACTGCCCGATTGCGCAAAACCCAGCGCAACCTGCAAAGCTGGAGTGGTCGGGTCTATGCTGGCGTGCGGCGGCTCGCGCAGCAGCGCCTGCCCCGTGTCATCGAGGATCATCAGAGCGTTAATGTCCGTCAGCGCATAGAGCTGCCGCGCCACGCGGCGGCTGGCGTCGTTCATGGGGGCTGAGGTCAGTTGGATCACCTCCGGATGGCGCGCGATCAAGACGGCGCCTTGCCGGTGCTTCTCAAGGTTGCCACGAAAACTGGCGGCCTGCACGTTCAGCCCAAGCGCAAGCCGCTCCTGCTGCGCAGCTTGCAGCGCACGGCGATCAAAGCTGGACGTGACGATAAACACGATCAGCCCCAGCATCAGGGACGAAAGAAACCCAACGGGCATAAGTAAGGCGCTCATGCCCATGGCTTTAGGCGAAAAAGTCGCCTCGACAAAGCACTAGTCGGAAACAACTGGCCTAGCCGTCATCCCACTTAAAAATGCTCCGTTGCGCGCTCTGGCCTCCGGTTGGACCCCGGAAGCCAGACCTTTGGACGGCTTAAGCCGTGATCGCAGTGGGGCCGTCCAGGACGCCGTAGTCGGTCGATTTCTGGTTCTTGTACATGTCATTACTCATGACATCGGCAAAGACGGGTCCTGCCTTGTAGGCCTCACACGCTTCCTTGCTCTCCCAGAGATAAACGCCGCCGTAGATGTGGTTTTGCTCATCGCCCAGCCAGTGTTTGCTGATCAAACCAGGCATATCGGCGAAGACCGGAGCGACCTCTGTGGCACCGCCAATGTAGTCAGCGTGCGGAATGTTGAGTTCAAAGTTGATGACTTGAATATGCATGATGAAGGCTCCTTTTTGTGCATCATGGTTTGCAGAACTTGGGCGACATGGTCAGCCGACCGTAGCCCAGAGAAACAGCCCCAGGGCCAGCACGCCGTAAAACGCACTGATCAAAAGGCGGTAATTGAATTTCACGCGGGTCGGATTCAGCTCGGGGAACTTGTCCAAAACGACGTGCAGCATCAGGCTGCTGATGATGGCGAAGAACACTGAAATCAGTGTCATTGCGAACAGCTTATCGACAAAGGTCAGATAGCGTTGCTCCGGCAAAACACCGTCCAAGGCAAAGCGCAACGTGATCATGACGAGGATCAACGTCACTTGAACCACGGTCCACCGTGCCGCGTCTGGCGCTCGTCCAATGTTAATGTTGGTAATGATCGAAATCGCCGTCAGTACGAGAAGCGGGATCAGGATCTTGAACATGATAAAAACGGGCGTGTGGCGCAGTTCATGTCGAATAGAAATCGCGCCCGAAGAAAGGTCGCTGCTGCCCTCGCCGACGATAGACCATGGTCCGACGACGAGCGGAAGCGACGGCGCGTGCTCAATGCTGTAGGACCGGCACAAGCTGATATTGTTCTTTTGGGCGATGTTAGTGAGGGTTTCGAGCTGGATATCCAGCGGGACCCGGCCAAAAGGAAAGTCGCGAAAATCGCTGGTAAGGATAATGTCGGCAAGCAACCGATCCTTACGCACCCCGTACCGGTCACGGGTCATGTAGAAGTAGGAATACTCGACAATTGGCGCTGCACGACTGCCCTTGACCGTGTAGATCGGTTGCCAGATGTCAGGCGATACAGCGTCGGATTGGTAAACTTCGTGAACCTTGAGGCTGTCTCTTGCTACCGGCGGTAAGCGCCAGCGAAAGCTGAGGTTCAGAATGGCTTTGAACGACGTCTGGCGAACATCAATATCAAAGATCTCTTCGACGGTCACCGTGGTCTGGATGTCCACGGGCTTGCAAGACTTTCCCCCTCCGTTCCCGCGCTCCCCCTGCGCCAGCGCTGTTGCAGGCAGAAGTGTGGGTGCGGCGATCACCGTGAATAGCCAGAAGCAAAGTGTCAAACAGGGCCGTAACATCCGTTGCACGCACAGACTCCGCGTTCTTGATGCAACTAAAAAGCAGCGAGAATTCAACTATTCGAGCAAGTTCGATATGACACAAGCACTGATATATAACAGTTCAATGAATTGCTGATTTCGTTAATTCAATACGAGAAAGTATGTCAGTTCTTGGACTTTTACTTTTACTTCAAGCTCCAAACGCCTGCAGTTCCGCTTCTAAACGCGAGTGGCTTGGAACTGGCCCCGCCCCCCATCGAAGACCCATCGATAAGCACGAACAAGCATTCAAAGACTCGAGGATAACCCCGGCACGCTATGCGCCTTGGGCCTGCCAACCGGGGCAGGACCAACCAGATCACAAGCCCGTTTAGACGATCAAGTATTCCTAGAGAGGCTAGAATCTCGATGGGTCGGCATTCCTGAGACCCAGCTCTCACCACCACCCTGTGCAAATTGACGGCCCAGCGACGGGCTCTCAGGTTCGTACGAGTTCAGGTCGGCAAAAGACCGACGACGGAACCGGGGATATCATGGTCAACAGTCTCAGAAGGCCTGCGTTGACAGCGCGTCACACCAACCAGCGCAAGCGGAAAATCCATCTTGTTCCGTTGGGCCTCTCAGCGGGTGCTGTTGGCTGGT
>CBFHUI010000023.1:0-31746 GCA_965658725.1 Alphaproteobacteria bacterium
ACGGTTCCGGCGGTTAGCTCAGCCTCCACTCCCAGATCAGTGAGGGTTTGAACGACCTCTTCCATCTCCTCGGCCCGGCGCACGCCATGGGTGGTCATGCGTTCGAGGTTGTAGGCCGTGCGTTCTTCCCAGTCGATGCCCGGGAAGGATGCATTGAGAGAGGCTATGACCTCGTCCTTTACGCCGGCGCGGACAGCCGCCAGTCCCATTTCCACCGTCAACGCTTCTAGGCCCTTGACCATGACCGAGCGGAGCATCTTGATCGACGAAGCGCGCCCAACCTCCGCGCCAACCACCCGCGCGTCCATGCCCCAGTCTGCCAGCACTTGCCCCAAGGCCTCGGCCTGCGGTCCGGCGAGCAGCATGGGCGTTCGGTGCAGGCGCGGGTGGATAGGGGCCATGACAGCAGTATCGATATAGGTCACGCCGACCGCTTCAAGCACTCCCGCTTCGGTTTGCTTGGTGCTTGGCGCGACGGAATTCATGTCAAAGAAAGCCCGCGCTTCAGGTTTCAGCGCGGCGACAGCGTGTGCGACATCCAGCGCTGAGCCTGCCGTTACAGTCGAGATGATGAACTCAGCTCCTGCAAGCGCCTCACTGAGGCTGCCTGTATTACACACGCCCAGACGCTCTGCGACCTGCTCGATCCCGACCACTTCGCCGGGGTCGAGGGTCTTGATGTCGAAACAAGCAATAGATGGCGGGTTCGATTCAGAGAGCAGGCCTTCTGCGATGGCCTGACCGGCTTCACCGAAACCGATAATGGTGAGGGTCATGGGGCGGGGCTTTCAGGTTGGGCAGAGGTTGGCTTCAGGTCGAAGCGATCAGGGCGGAAGGTGGCGAGATCCGGGACGGCTTCCCCGGTCAAAACTTCCTGCGCCACCATCTCCCCGATCAGTGGGCCGAGCGTTGCGGCGCTGTGCATGACTGCGACGTGCAGACCCTCCAGCTCTGGCAGCGTTCCAACGGCCGGGAGGCCATCGACCGGCATGGGCCGCGTGCCCAGCGTGGTTTGGGCGATAGTGAGCGGCTCAAGCGTGCGCAGGCGTTGGGCGACGCGGCCCAGGACATCGGCCCGGAGTTCGGCGATGTCACGGCCCGGTTCAAAGGCGCCTGAGAAAATCTCTCCCATCAGGATGGTTCCATCAGGATCCTGCCGAAAGTGTACGTCGGGTGACATGATGACATGATCGAGCAGAGCGGGTTGAGGTGCGCTGCGCAAGATCAGCCCGGCGTTGTTGGCCATGGGCAGGTGCAGGTCCATGGTGCTCAGTAGGCTTCCGGTAACCGTTCCGGCCGCAAGCACGACAGCATCGGCTTCGATCCGTTCCAACGCCGTCCGCGCACCGACCACGCGCCCGCCCAGCGTCTCCAGCCCATCGACCTCCGAACCTGTCTGCACGCTGGCCCCGGCTGCACTGGCCTGCGTCAGCATCCACCGGGTAAGGCCTGCAAGGTCCACGCCTGCTTCTCGTGGGGCCAGCAAGGCGCGCTCGGGTGGGTTCAGGATAGCCGGCACCAGCGCGGCGAAATCGCGGCGCTCGACCACGTGGCAATCGTAGTCAAACCGCTCCAACAGTGCGACATGGGCGTCAAAGTCCTCGCCCTCGTCTTCCCACCACAGCGACCCGCCAAAGCGCAGTAGCCTGCTCAGGTCAAAGTCCGCAGCCAGCTCGCGATAGTGAGCCAGCGCGGCCAGTCGCAGGGAAAAATAGTCTTCCGTATCCGGATAATTGGCGTTGAGCCAGGCGAAGGACTTGGACGAGGCGCCTGCGGCGGGGGCATGGCGCTCGAGCAGCGTCACGCGTGCGCCAGCGCGGCTCAGCGCAAAAGCCGTTGAGGCACCAACAATGCCGCCGCCGATGATAAGGACATGCTTGCTCATCCCCCCAGCTTGGCAAGCCTGCGCGCGGGTGTCCATTGCGGAGTTGCGGGGGCGCGGTGTGGGCTAGCAGGCGACCGCGTTCACGGCGAGACCACCTTGGGAGGTTTCCTTGTACTTCTCCGACATATCAATGCCGGTTTGACGCATGGTTTCGACGCAACTGTCCAGCGAGACAAAGTGCGTGCCGTCCCCGCGCATGCTCAGGCTAGCCGCACTCACGGCTTTGATCGCGCCCAGGCCATTGCGCTCGATGCACGGCACTTGCACCAGTCCGCCGACCGGGTCGCACGTCATGCCCAGGTGATGCTCCAACGCGATTTCAGCAGCGTTTTCCACCTGCATCGGCGTGCCGCCCAGCACAGCGCAAAGCCCAGCTGCAGCCATGGCACTAGCCGAGCCAACTTCACCCTGACAGCCGACTTCCGCGCCGCTGATGCTGGCGTTGGTCTTGATCAGACCACCGATAGCAGCGGCGGTGAGCAGAAAGGTCGGGATGTCGTCTTCGCTGGCGTGGGGGACGTGCTCAAGGAAGTACATGAGCGTCGCCGGGATCACACCCGCTGCGCCGTTGGTGGGCGCAGTCACAACTTGACCACCCGCCGCGTTCTCCTCGTTCACGGCCATGGCGTAGACGCTGATCCAGTCGTTGATGATGTGCGGCGCGGGATCGTTCTGGCCAATCTCGTCGATCAACTGGCGGTGGATGGCGTGCGCGCGGCGCTTGACGTTGAGTCCGCCGGGCAGGGCACCGTCACCGGCCAGGCCGCGGGTCATGCAGTTCCGCATGACCGTCCAGATCTGGTGCAGATCGTGGTCAAACTCAGCGACAGAGCTGCAACAGGTCAGCTCGTTCTCCCGCTTCATCTGTGCAATCGACAGCCCCGATGCAGCCGCCATGGCGAGCATTTCCTCAGCCGTGCGGAAGGGATGAGGCACAACAGAGATAGCGGCCTCGTCATCCTTGCCGACGTGCTCCAACTCGCCCGCCGTCACAACGAAGCCCCCGCCGATGCTGTAAAAGATCTCCCGGCACAGCTCCGCACCGTTCTCATCCAGCGCGATGAACTTCATGCCATTGGCGTGGCCGACGAGAATCTGGTCATAGTCGAAGAGCAGGTCGGCCTCCGGGTCGAACCGCATGGGCGGCAAGCCCTCAACCTCGATCTGGTGTGTGCTGGCAATGGTCGCGAGGCTGGCCTCGGCGGCGGCGTGGTCGTAGCTGTGCGGCAGATGACCGGCGAGGCCAAGGATGACCGCGCGGTCAGAGGCGTGGCCCTTGCCCGTAAAGGCCAGCGAGCCGTGCAGGCTGGCGCGCAGGTGCGCGGGCTGGAGACCCTCCTCGCGGAGGCGCTGGAGGAAGCGCCCACCGGCGACCATGGGGCCCATGGTGTGCGAACTGCTGGGACCAACGCCAATCTTGAACACATCGAAAACACTGAGAAACATACTTCACCTCAGAAACCACTCTGAGAGAATCACTAAGCGCTGACCCGGTACCGAGATGGCCCAAATGCGCACAAGAGTGTTCCGGCCTTTCCGATTTCACTCAACTTCTAGCGGTGGCCCTGTGCACGCCGAAATAAACAAATGGTGAGCGATTGTGATTTTTCGGTCGCATAAGACCGTGGAAGATAGTCGGTACGCGCCTAGATGATAGGTTGGCTAAAATAAATAATAATGGCTGCGTGGAGGAAAGGGAGAGGCAACTTGCCCTTTGCTCACTGCTTGAGGGACACGAAAATGAAGAAGACTATTGCAACAGCGGGCGTGGCGGCAGCCGGCCTGATCCTGCTCGCATCATCCAACGCAAGCGCCCACCCTTATACGACGTGGAAAGAAGACGGCATGTCCTCGGACGCGCACACCCACGTCAATACCGGCGAGTATGACTTCACAACGGAAACCGCCGCAGGCGCAGCCGTGGTCTCGGGCAGTGTTGGCGGCGGATACTTCACCACCGACGGCGTCTTTGTCACCGCGTCAGGGTATTACCTGCAGGATGGCACCTTTGTTGAGGGTCGCTATGAGGCGGGCAGCGTGTTTGCTGGTGGGGCTGTTTCCGGCAACACGATCGTGACCGGCGGCGGGATTGTTGAGGTCTACGGCTATGATGAATCCCGCACCACCACGACGACCACGACGACAACCACCACGTCCTCCGGCGCGTCCGCGCAGCTGACGGCGCAGCAGGCCAAAGGCGGGAAGAAGATTCTGGCCGATGGCACGCCCTATTATTGCTGGTGCGCCCAGTCGGCAGACGGAGAAAAGGTGCCGGTCTATGCCACTACGGGCAACGCGCGCACCGTGCCGATCTACAAGATTGGTGGTGGTCTGGCGACTTTCGATGTTGAGAGCTACTACAACGGCAGCTGGCGCGTGTCCTGGCGGCTCCCCGACGGGAATGTCAAGTACGGCTGGGTTAAGGAAGATGCCGTGATCTGTAAGCGCACGCTTACCCGCTAAGGCCCGTGCTCAAAAACACCAAAAGGCCGCGCGGGCTATCAACCGGCGCGGCCTTTCGTTGTGTCATTCACAAACGTCAGAATCAGCTGTCAGTGCTCTTGCTTTGAGGCGGGGATGAAGGGCCTTGTGCCGTCACTTCGAGCACGGTTGCGCTAAGGATCAGCGCCGCACCGATCAGCTCGCGCGGGCCAAGAATCTCATTAGCCAGCATCCACGCCGACCCCAGGCCGAACAGGACTTCAGTCATCAGCAAAATGCCCGCCCGCCCCGGTGAGAGCAGGGTTGCCGGCCAAATCGTCATGATCAGCACCGGCGGTGTCACCAATGCCATCAGGATCGCCAACGGCACGGCTTTAGCGACGGCATCGCCCGTGGGCATACTTCCCATCGAACCGCCCGCAACGACCAGTAGAAGCCCGGTGAAGATGGTCCCGCCAATCACGAAGGCTGACGCCTGATCAATCGCCTTAACTCCGCCCGATCGGTAAAGCGCTGTTGACCCCAGCGCCCAGGTTATGCCCGCGATAAAGGCCATCCAGTCGCCGATATTGCGCGGCCAGGGAAATTTGACTCCGAGATCGAGCACGACCAGCAGCCCAATGAACCCGAGCATCAGCGCAATCACGCGCTGCACGGTCAGCTGCTCGCGCAGGAATACCACCCCGATCACCGTCCCCCATAAGGGGGTCAGGTAGAACAGCAAGATAACACGGTTAATCTCGGTGAGCAGCACAGCCACGCCATAGAGCGCGAACGACACCCCGCAAAAGGCCCCTACGGCGATAAAGGTTCCCAGCTGCGCAGAGATCGTCCGCCACCGCCAGATCGACAGGGGCACCAACAGGATGGCGGGCGCGGTATAGGCCATCAGTGTCGACCAAGCCCCTTCCAGCCCCATGCCTTCAAAGGCGCGCAGCGGGATCCAGAGCAAGCCCCAGAAAGCACCCCCAACCATCAGAACCAGGCTCGCCCGTAGCCGTTTATTTTGCATAGGCTGCCTTAGACCTCTCCGCGTGCCGCGACCGCGAGAGGCGGCTGCTGGGGACAGTCAATCCTGTTTTGCTGCTTGGCACAATCTCAAATCCGACCCTTCAATTTCGCCTGCGTCGCAGGGCGGCAGGCTCGCAAGAGTTGGCGATTGCGGTGGTCAAGCCTGCGCAGGGCAGAGCAGCGGGCAACGCTTTGACGGCTGACAAGCGAGCAGAGGGACGCCAAAGTGGTCTGAACCTATTTGGCACTAAACGGAACAAGGCATCCATGACACAGCACAGCGGCAAGACCATCGACGTTACTGTTTACGGCGCGACCGGGTTCACCGGGCAACTGGTGGCCGAGTATCTCGCGCGCACCTACCCTGAAGGCTCCGGCGTGCGCTGGGCCATGGCGGGGCGGAGCATGGAAAAGCTCGAAGCCGTCCGCGCCGCGAGTGGTGCGCCGGGGGATACTCCTTTGCTGGTTGCGGACTCCAGTGATCGTTCAGCCTTGGAAGCCATGGCGCTGCAGTCAAAAGTCATCCTGACAACCGTAGGCCCCTACCAGCTCTATGGCGATGAGCTGTTGGCCGCGTGCGCTGAAACCGGCGCGGACTACGTGGACTTGTGTGGCGAACCGGCGTGGATGCGTCAGAAGATTGAGGCGTACCAGCAGACCGCTGCGCAATCCGGGGCGCGGATTGTTTTCTCCTGTGGCTTTGACTCCATCCCTACCGACATGGGCGTGTTCTATCTTCAGCAGGAATCCCAACGCCAATTCGGCGCGCCGTGCACGAAAGTCAACGCGCGGGTGCTGAAGATCCAAGGCACATCATCGGGCGGGACCGTTGCGAGCTTTAAGGCTTCCATAGCCGCAGCAATGAAAGACCCGACCCTGTTCGAAGTTCTCAAGGATCCCTTTGCCCTGACACTGGATTTTGTTGGTCCCAAGCAGCCGCCGACGTCCAAGCCGCGCGAAGATGATGCCATGCCCGGTCTGTGGGTCGCGCCTTTCGTGATGGCACCGATCAACACCAAGAACATTCACCGGTCCAACCAACTGCTGGGCCACGCCTACGGCGAAGGCTTCCTCTACAACGAGATGCTCGTCACCGGCCCGGGCGACAAGGGCAAGGCGATTGCCGAAAAGCTGCAAGCTTCGGGCGGCGGGTTGGCTGTTAACGCCGACCTCCAGCCCGGCGAGGGTCCGTCCCGCGAGGAACAGGAAGCCGGCCACTACGAGATTTTGTTCCTCGGCGAAACCGCTGATGGGCAAACCCTGCAAACCGGCGTCCAAGGCGACCGTGATCCGGGCTATGGCTCGACCAGCAAAATGATCGCCGAGGCGGCGCTGTGTCTGGTGCAGGACCGCACCGATACCCCCGCCGGCATCTGGACCCCCGCCCCAGCGCTGGGCGAAGCGCTGATCGCGCGCCTGCAGGCCAAGGCCGGGCTCACCTTTGACGTTCGCTAGGGCTTAGCCGAGCATGCGCACGGGGGTCGCTTCCGTTAGCTTCTTTGCCGTGGCGGTGGCCGCCGTGGTCTACCTCTTTGCCGGGGAAGAATCCGCGCTGGGCCAGATTGCTGCAGCGGCTGGTGTGGGCTTTATGCTGGTGTTCATCGCGCTTGAGGCGGGACAGGCAAAGCCTTTGCAACTCATCACGTCTCTGGCGCTGGTTGTGTTGGGACTGATCGCCATTGGCTTCGTCGCGGGCGGCGGGCTGGCAGGGCTCGGCTTGGTTTACGAGGGGTTGGTGCGCAACCTGCAATACATCTTGCTGTTCGCATCGATTGTTTGGCTGCAGGTTCAGGCGACCCAGAGCCCGTCGCTGCTGGAATTGCGAGAGCGGGTCATGGCCATGCCCAGCGGTTCCCGGTCCGTGCCCATCATGGCCGTCGCTTACGGTCTTGGCGCGGCCTTCAACATCGCTGCATTCGGCCTCATGGCCCCGCTCGTCACCCCGGCCACCCCGCAGCCCCTGCGCGAGCGTTTGGTGCAGGCAGTCTCCAAAGGTTTCATGATCGCCACCGCTTGGTCGCCCCTGTTTGTTGGCACAGCAGTGATCCTTGCCAGCGTGGACGGCGTGCGCTGGACCGATGTGGGGCTGGGCGGGTTTTTGCTGGCCTTGGTGCTGGTCAGCGCACAGTGGGGCTTTGACGGTCTCTGGCGACGCATCGATCCAACGGCGGCCAAGGCACGCTTGCTGAAGCTCGATCCAGCCGACCGCACACCCCTCCGGCTGACCCTGCCAGTGACGCTGGTCCGGGCGGGCCTGATTATCCTGAGCTTGTTCGCCATCCTCGTCGTCGCAGTTGCGGGTTTCGGCCTGCGCATTCCGGTAGCGCTGGCGCTGGCCGCGCCGCTGTTTGGGCTCGTTTGGGCGGGGCTGATCCGGCGGGAAGTGGGGGCAGAGGCGGCGGGCCCGCTGGTTTCCATCCAGCGCGTGTTCAGCCACTATCCCAACCTGCGCGGCGAAGCCCTGCTGTTCGCCGCCGCTAATGTTTTCGGTATCGGCATTCAGGCCGTGCTGGATGCCCAGTTTGGGCAGACCAGCGCGGGCGGCGGGGGCGGGGCGAGCCTCGCGGCTGTACTCGGCTGGCACGAAGCGGCGTTGTTGCTGGCGTGCATCTGGGCGTTCTTCATGATTTGTGTGCTGGGGATGCACCCGCTGATTTCAGTGATTTTGCTGACGACGCTGTTCACGCCAAACGATCTGGGGCTGGTGCCATGGCAGTTCGCGGTCATGATGATGGCGCTGTGGGGGACCAGCACGAATGCCTCACCGGTCTCCGCCTCGACCATCCTGATGAGCCGCATGACCGAGCTGTCCAACTTCCGCATCGCGTGGCGACTCAACCTGCCGTTTTCAGTGCTCAACGTGCTGGTGATCAGTGCCGTCTTTCTGGTGCTGCAAACGCTGTTCTAGGGCGCGGGTTGGCTCTAGGCCACGCGCCCGTAGAACGTCTGCCGCGCGCTCTCTGACAGCATGACCCCCGGTTCGCCATTGTAGGCCAGAACCACCAGATAGCGGGTCACGTCACCGATTGTCGGCGTCACGCGGTGGAGCGCGTTCCTGCCGCGAAACAGCACGAGCGTACCCGGCTCAATATCCAACCGCACGGGCGCGAGCGCGCCGTCCAGCGCTGCTTCGACCCCGTCGAAGTTCATCTCACCCCGTTCGGCATCGCGCAGGTCCTTGATGTATTCATAGTCCCCGCCGCCCTCGGGCCGCTGCAGCAGCAGGGTGATGGCGAACTCCGAATTGTCGAAGTGCCAACCCAGTTCCTTCCCTGCGGGGGCATAGTGAATGTTGATGCTGCTCAGCGGATCGGCGTAGGGGTAGAGCGCTGTTTCGCCCAGCACCGCACACAAGAAGTCCTGAAACGCTGGTGCGTGATAGAGTGTGCGCAGCGGCGAGTCTGCTTCAACCTGATCGTCGCAGATGCAGCCCTTGGTCGAGACCACTTGTCGGTTAAAGACGTGCGCCGCGCCCAGCGCCTGATCAGGCGGGGTCAGATAAACGTTGTGGGTGGAGGCAGCGAAAAAGGCTGCATCCTCGTTCCTTGCGGCTTCCTCAACCAGCGCCGCAAGCGTTTCGCGGCGCAGAAAGCCGGGCAGGGTAAGCACCCCGTCCGCATCGAGCCGCGCCTTAGCGGTTGTTCGAAAAGTCAGGTCCGCCAGCGGGTGGCGGTCGAGATCGATGATGGATGGCAGGCTCATGGCACCAATATCCCCTGGGGCGCGGCAAACGGAACGCCAGACTGGCGCACGATCGAGGCCCGGATCAACCCCTCTCCGCGCCAGCCTTTCCGTTTTCCCGACACATGCGGTAGGCTCTGCGCCGATTTGGGAAGGGAGCCGCCGCTATGGATCGTGAAACAATTGCTGTCTACGACGCGAAGTTCGAGGACTACGCCAACCTGTTCACCTCCGACAAGCCCAGTGCATCCCTTCTGCGCTTCATCAATGCCGTCGCCCCCGAGGGCAGCGTGGTTGATCTGGGTTGCGGGCCGGGGAACTCCGCGCGCGCCATGGCAGTCTCCGGGCTCAAGGTGACAGCCGTGGACGCCTCAGCGGGGATGATCTCGCTGGTTGAAGGCACCCCAAACATCACGGCGGTTCAGGCAGACTTCTCATGGCTGGATCAGACCGCAGCCTTTGACGGCATTTGGGCGAACTTCTCGCTGTTGCACGCCGAGCGTGAGGCCTTTGCCGGGCACCTGCGCGCGGCTGCTGCGGCATTGAAACCCGGCGGGATCTTTCACCTCGGCATGAAGACGGGTGAGGGAACCAAGCGCGACGCGCTGGGCCGACGGTACTCGTATTTCACCCGGAGCGAGTTTGAACTGATGCTGCTCAACGAAGGCTTTGATATCCTGCATGTTAAAGAGGGCGAGGAAGTCGGTCTGGCCGGCAACCTTGATCCCTTCATCCTTATCCTCTCTCGGCGTCAGAGCGCATAAGAGGCCACTGGCGCACCCAAGGCGCCTCGATCAACGGTGAGCCCCAGGCCCGGCGCCTGACCGAGCAGTATTCCACCCTCCGACCATGGCGCGTCCAACGCCGCGATCTGTCCGTGCACCATGTCGCGCACATCCAGCACACAGCGCAAAGCCCGAGGCGGCACGGTTTGCCCCAGTGCGGCGAGCGCGGCAAAGCTGACTTCTGAGCCGACTGTATCTTGCACTGAAATCGTCAGACCGGCGGCCAGCGCCATGTCCCTCTGACGTCGAGCCGGCGTCAGACCCCCCGCCTTAGAAATCTTCAGCCCAAAGCCATCAGCGGCGTCACTGGCGATCAGCTGCGCCACGTCGGCGTCGGTCTGCACCAGCTCATCCAGTGCAATGGGTCGGCGACAGCGCTGGCGCAGGCTTAGCGTCTCCCGCCACGACCGGCAGGGCGCTTCGAGCACGAAGTCGAGCCCGTCGGGCAGGAGGCCGAGCATCCGCAGCGCCGTTTCCGGCGTGAGACCGCCGTTGGCGTCAACGAGGAAGAACTCCCCAGGCTGCCGATCCGCCATGGATGCAGCAATCCGCTCGGCATCCAGCATCGGCCCGCCCTCAGCATCACTCGCGCCGATCTTTACCGAATGCCCGCGATAGCCCTGCGTCCTGTGCGCCTGCACCCGCGCGCGCATGTCCTCCGGGCTGCCTGCATGGATCGAGGATATCAGCGGCATCGGCACCCCGGTGGAGCCGCCAAGCAGGGCGTGCACGGGAAGCCCGGTAGCCTGTCCAAGAATGTCCCAGCAAGCGACATCGATGGGTGTTTTGGCGTGCCCATGGCCGACCAGTGTTTGGTCCATGGTCTCATAGACCCGTTCGGTCAGGCGCGGGTCGCAGCCTAAGACCTGCGGGGCCAACTCTGCGATCCCGGACCGCACCCCAAGCGCATGAGCGTTGATGTAAGTCGCGCCAAAGGGCGTGGACTCGCCCCAGCCTTCAAGGCCCGTATCGGTGTGCACGCAGACAAAAGTAGCGTCAAAGCTATGATAGTCCCGACCGCCGGAGAGGCGGTAGGTGCCGCCAGAAAACGGGAGATCGACCTGAAAGACGTCGATGGCTGTAATCTTCATGGCGGTGTCCCTGGTTCAGGCGGCGAAATTCGATCGCCGCCCGCAGGAACGCGCGCGGCTAGCGCGGGCCGTCGTTGAAGCCGACGATGTCCACCAGCTCTGAAGCACGGGCTCGCAACGCGCCGATGGCATTCAGATCACGCTGATCAGCCCGCAACTCGCCAAATGACGCCACGACCTCTGAAACTGCGCCACCCTCGATGACGGGGTATTCAAACACCTGCTCGGCGTAGATGGCTTGTGCGCTTGGTGAGGACAGGAACTCCATCAGGGCGAGCGCTTCGTCGCGGTTGCGGCTGTGCTTGGACATGGCCATCCCGGAGACATTGACGTGGGTACCGCGGTCGTCAGCGTTGGGGAAGATCACCTTGATCGAGGCGCGCCAGTCCTGTTGCTCCGGCTCGCTGGTGTTGGTCTCCATGAGGCCAACGTAATAGGTGTTCCCAAGGCCCAGATCGCAGGCCCCGGAAAAAATGCCCTTGGCCTGCGCCCGGTCGTTGCCTTCAGGCTTGCGGGCGAGGTTATCGCGCAGGCCTTCGAGCCACACCGTCGCAGCTTCCTCCCCCAACTCGTCGATCATCGAAGCAATGAGGGCGATGTTGTAGGGGTGCTGGCCTGACCGGGTACAGATGCGCCCACGGTATTTGGGGTCGGCCAGGTCTTCATAGCGCAGGCTGTCTTCTGTGACGCGCTCGGAGGAGGCATAGACCACCCGGCCGCGCAGCGTCAGGCCGAACCAGTGTCCTTCGGCATCGCGGAAAGTCGCGGGGATGTTGCCGGTTAGCGTATCGGACGCGACGGGTTGAGTGATTCCTTCATTCACCGCTGCGAGCAGGTTGCCGATGTCGGTGGTCAGAATAACGTCCGCAGGCGACCCGCGACCCTCTGCCGCAATCCGGTCAATCAGGCCTTTCTTGAGGAACAGCACGCGGGTTTCAATCCCCGTTTTCGCTGTGAAGGCCGAGAGCACCGGCTCAATCAAATCGACCTGACGAGAGGCGTAGACGTTCACCTCTTGCGCGCTGGCGGTTGAAGTGGCGAGAAGCGTGGCGGCGAGGGTCAAAAGCTTGCGCATTGTTGGTCCTGAAGTCCTGATGGCGGGTGAATGACGATATAGGACTAAAAAGGTACGTTATCCATGTCAAGCACCAAAGCGGCTCCTTTCAACCCCAAACGGTGCCTTGCGAATCCTCTGGTCTTGGTTGGCAAAAGTCGGTGGGTTTGGACCGGTAGTAACCGTTGAAAAATTGTGCAAATTGCGTGCTTTGTGGCGCTTAAACGGGCGTAATTCGCGGTAATCATCCCAAGCAGATTAAGTCTTGCGCAATAGTTGGGGGCATGACAGCCTTGCGTTCTGAGAGAGACTATTGTGCTAGGTTCCATGACTGTACTGCCCCCCATGTATCAGGACGGCATTACCGCCGGTCGTCTCGACCCCGAGACGCTCAGCGAGAATTTTTGTGACGTCCATCCTCCGCTTGATCCGCACGAGGCCCAAGTCGCCGCCGACCGCTGCTACTTCTGCTACGATGCGCCTTGTATTCAAGCTTGTCCCACAAGCATCGATATTCCGCTGTTTATTCGCCAGATCGCCACGGGTACTCCCGAAGCAGCGGCGATGACGATTTTTGACAGCAATATTCTCGGTGGCATGTGCGCGCGCGTGTGCCCGACGGAGACGCTCTGCGAAGAGGCCTGTGTCCGTGAGTTGGCCGAGCAGAAGCCTGTCGAGATCGGCGCGCTGCAGCGCTATGCGACCGATACGCTGATGGCCAAAGGCGGGCATCCCTATAAGCGGGCTGACGACACTGGGAAGCACGTCGCCGTTGTTGGCGCTGGCCCTGCGGGTCTGGCTGCTGCGCACCGCTTGGCGATGCATGGTCACACGGTGACGCTCTACGAGGCCAAAGAGAAGTCTGGCGGGCTGAACGAATACGGGATCGCGGCTTACAAGACCGTGGACGGCTTTGCTCAGGAAGAGTTGGAGTGGCTGCTCGCCATCGGCGGCATTACCGTGCACCACGGCAAAGCGCTCGGTTCTGACGGCGAACTGACGATCGAAAGCCTGACTGCCTGCTTTGATGCGGTGTTCCTGTCCATTGGTTTGGGTGGGGTAAATGCGCTGGGTGTAGACGGCGACGGCGACGGCGCGCGTCCGGCCGTGGACTTCATCGAAGACTTGCGTCAAGCCAGCGACCTCAGCGCTCTGGGTGTCGGTCGGCGCGTGGTGGTCATCGGAGGTGGGATGACGGCCGTAGATGCGGCGGTGCAGTCCAAGCTGCTCGGGGCCGAAGACGTCACGATCGTCTATCGCCGCGAGCAAGCACGGATGGCGGCGTCTGCGCATGAGCAGAACCACGCGACCGCGTCCGGCGTGCGCATCATCACCAACGCGGCACCGGTCGGCCTGACGCCGGGCGGTGTTGAGTTCGCCTATACGGTCAGCACGCCCGAGGGCCTGCAGACCAGCGACGAAACCTTTGTCCTACCCGCCGACCAAGTGCTGACCGCCATCGGCCAGACCCTTGAGCAGGCGCAAGTCCCATCGCTGGACATCGTGCGCGGCAAGATCGCTGTGACTGAACAGGGGCGCACCTCGCTCTATGGTGTTTGGGCCGGGGGCGACTGCGCCAGTGGGGGCGACGACCTGACTGTGACGGCAGTGGCCCAGGGCCGCGACGCCGCCGAAGACATTCACGCCAGCCTGATGGAAGGAGCCTGAGCCATGGCCGATCTGAAATCGAACTTCGTTGGTATCGAATCCCCCAACCCGTTCTGGCTGGCCTCTGCGCCGCCAACGGACAAGGAATACAACGTCCGCCGCGCCTTTGAGGCCGGATGGGGCGGGGTGGTGTGGAAAACGCTCGGTCTCGACCCCACCATCGTCAACGTCAATGGGCCGCGTTACGGTGCAGTCTGGAGCGCGGATCGGCGGCTGATGGGGTTGAACAACATCGAGCTGATCACCGACCGTCCTCTACAAACCAACCTCGACGAGATCCGACGGATCAAGCGCGACTATCCCAACCACGCAGTCGTGGTCTCGCTGATGGTGCCCTGTGAGGAGCACGCCTGGAAAGAGATCCTGCCGCAAGTCGAAGACACCGGTGCTGACGGCCTCGAATTGAACTTTGGCTGTCCGCACGGCATGTCTGAGCGCGGCATGGGCTCTGCGGTCGGTCAGGTGCCGGAATACGTTGAGATGGTCACGGCGTGGTGCAAGGAATACAGCCGCCTCCCCGTGATCGTGAAGCTCACCCCGAACATCACCGACATCAAGCAACCCGCGCGCGCCGCCATGAAGGGCGGGGCGGACGCGGTGTCGCTGATCAACACCATCAATTCCATTACCTCCGTCAACCTCGATGAGTTTTCGCCGGAGCCGATGATCGATGGGCGTGGTGCGCACGGCGGGTACTGTGGCCCGGCGGTCAAGCCGATCGCCATGAACATGGTGGCCGAGATTGCGCGCACACCTGACCTCGCCAACCTGCCGATTTCCGGCATTGGCGGCGTTTCGACGTGGCGCGACGCGGCGGAGTTTATGACGCTGGGTGCAGGGAACGTGCAGGTGTGCACCGCCGCCATGACCTATGGCTTCCACATCGTACAGGAGATGATTTCGGGTCTGTCGCTCTGGATGGATCAGAAGGGGATGACGGATACCGCCGAGATCGTGGGTCGGGCGGTGCCGAACCTGTCGGACTGGCAGAACCTGAACCTCAACTACATCACCAAGGCGCGTATCGATCAGGAAGCCTGCATCGGGTGTGGCCGTTGCTTTGCCAGCTGTGAAGACACCAGCCACCAGGCAATTTCCATGGACGTGGACGCCGACGGCAAGCGGACCTTCACGGTTAAGGACGACGAGTGTGTTGCCTGTAACCTGTGCATCAACGTGTGTCCGGTCGATCAGTGCATCACCATGGAACGGCTGGAAGTCGGTGCCATGGATGAGCGCACAGGCAAGCCCGTTCAGGCGGAGTTCGCCGATTGGACCACGCACCCGAACAACCCGGCGTCGTCTCAGTAAGCGACGGCCGGGACTCTGCCCCCAATCCCGCCAAGTGGGGTTTGAGGGGAGCAGAGAGCAGGGGGACGGCCGTCATCGGCTGCGCCCCCAAGTCCGCAAACCCCTTTTAGGCCAGACCTCCACCCTTCAAACATTCTAGGAAACCTGCCCATGACCGCCCCCGGCGATAACCTGAAAACCAACGCTTCCCGCCTTTGGGACTCCTTGATGGAAATGGCCAAGATCGGGCCGGGGATCGCCGGCGGGAACAACCGTCAGACACTGACAGATGAAGACAGCGAAGGCCGCCACTTGTTCCAGCGCTGGTGCGAGGAAGCGGGCTGCACCATGGGCGTGGATAGCATGGGCAACATGTTCGCGACCCGACCCGGCGAAGACCCTGAAGCGCTGCCGGTTTACGTCGGCTCACACCTCGACACTCAGCCCACAGGTGGCAAGTACGATGGTGTTCTTGGAGTGCTTTCCGGGCTGGAGATCATCCGCACGCTGAACGACCTCAACATCCGCACCAAACACCCCATTGTTGTGACCAACTGGACCAACGAAGAGGGCACACGCTTTGCCCCGCCCATGCTCTCGTCCGGTGTTTTCGCAGGGCTTCATACGCAGGATTGGGCCTATGAGCGCGAAGATTCCGAGGGCCTGAAGTTCGGCGATGAGCTTCGTCGGATTGGCTGGGTCGGTGACGAGGAAGTCGGCGCGCGCGAGATGCATGCTTTCTTCGAACTTCACATCGAGCAGGGGCCGATCCTCGAAGCCGAAGGAAAAGACATCGGTGTGGTCACACACGGGCAGGGGCTGAACTGGCTGCAGGTCACGCTGACCGGCAAGGAACAGCACACTGGCTCAACGCCCATGCCCATGCGACGGAACGCGGGGCTGGGCATGGCCAAAGTCACCCAACTCGCCCACGAGATCGCCATGAGCCACCAGCCAAAGGCGCTGGGTGCTGTTGGTCAGTGCGATGTCTACCCCAACTCCCGGAATATCATTCCCGGCCGCGTGGTCTTCACCATCGACTTCCGCTCGCCCGACTTTGATATTCAGACCGACATGGAAGCGCGCTTGCGGGCCGGTGCGGCGGCGATTGCCGAGGAACTGGAGCTTGAATGCGAGGTCGAGGTTGTCGGGCATTTCGACCCTGTGACCTTCAACGAAGACTGCGTGGGCGCGGTCCGGCGAGCGGCTGAGCGGCTGGGTTACAGCCACATGGATATCGTCTCCGGCGCAGGCCACGACGCCTGCTGGATCAACCGCGTTACGCCGACGGCCATGGTCATGTGTCCCTGCGTGGACGGGCTGAGCCACAATGAGGCCGAAGAGATTTCACCAGAGTGGGCAGAGGCGGGCACGAACGTGCTGTTCCACGCGGTCGTCGAGACCGCCCAGATCGTCAGCTGACCCGAAAGACAGAGGAAAAAGGAAAGAGCGAGCCATGAGCAAAGTCATCAAAGGCGGCACTGTTGTTACCGCAGACCGCACCTATGAAGCTGATGTCCTGATTGAGGGCGAGAAGATCAAGCAGATCGGCCTGAACCTCTCAGGTGACGAAGTAATCGACGCTTCTGGCGCCTATGTCATCCCCGGCGGTATCGACCCGCACACGCATCTCGAAATGCCCTTCATGGGCACGACGGCGGCGGAGACTTTTGAGAGTGGCACCTTTGCGGCTGCAGCGGGCGGCACGACCATGCTGGTCGATTTCTGCCTTCCGGGTGAAGACGGCTCCCTGCTTAACGCGCTGGATGCCTGGGACGCCAAGTCCAAGGATCAGATCTGCATCGATATTTCCTACCATATGGCCATCACTGGCTGGTCCGAGACCATCTTCAATGAGATGGACGGCGTGGTGAAGCGTGGGGTGAACACCTTCAAGCACTTCATGGCCTACAAGGGCGCGCTGATGATCGAGGACGATGAGATGTACGCCTCCTTCAAGCGCTGCGCTGCCTTGGGTGCGCTGCCGCTCGTGCACGCGGAGAATGGTGACATTGTTGCGGAGCTCCAGGAAAAGTTCATGTTGCAGGGCCTGACTGGTCCTGAAGGACACGCCTATTCGCGTCCGCCGGAGGTTGAAGGCGAAGCCACCAACCGGGCAATCATGATTGCTGACGCCGCCGGTGTGCCGCTCTACGTCGTACACGTTTCCTGCGAGCAATCGCACGAAGCCATTCGCCGGGCGCGTCAGAAAGGCATGCGGGTCTTTGGCGAGCCGCTGATCCAGCATCTGACGCTCGACGAAACCGAGTATTTCAACAAGGACTGGGACTACGCTGCCCGCCGCGTGATGTCTCCACCGTTCCGCTCCAAGGACCATCAGGATAGCTTGTGGGCTGGTCTGGCGGCGGGATCGCTGCAGGTGGTGGCTACCGACCACGCGGCCTTTGACACCGAACAGAAGCGCATGGGCCTGAAGGGCTTCCCGTTTATCCCGAACGGGACGGGCGGACTGGAAGAGCGCCTGTCTGTGCTTTGGACCAAAGGGGTGGACACGGGTCGCCTGACGCCGAACGAGTTCGTCGCCGCAACCTCCACCAACATCGCAAAGATCCTCAACATCTACCCGCAAAAGGGCGCGCTGGTCGAAGGCGCTGACGCGGATATCGTGGTTTGGGATCCTTCGCTGCATAAAACCGTGTCGGCAACGACTCAGAAGTCGATCATCGACTACAACGTCTTCGAAGGCTTTGACGTGACCGCACAGGCGCGTTTCACACTGTCTCGCGGTGACGTGGTCTGGGCCTACGGTAAGAACAGCCAACCCCAGCCGGGCCGGGGCAAGTTTGTCAGCCGCAAGCCTTACGCCGCGGTGAACACAGCGCTGTCCAAGTGGAAAGAGCTGAACACCCCACGAAAGATCGAGCGCGACCCCATGAACATTCCTTCGGGAGTGTGAGTGTGATCAAGGCCCTTTTCCAAACCTTAGAGGAACAAGCCGTATGAGTGTGGTTGCGGCGGATGGCCTATCGCTGACTTTTCCCGGTGATGTTCAGGCGCTGAAGGATGTCACTCTGACCATCGAGGACGGAGAGTTTGTCTCCTTCATTGGCCCTTCAGGCTGCGGCAAGACTACCTTTCTGCGCGTGGTCGCCGATCTGGAGCACCCTACCGGCGGCAGCGTAACCGTAACCGGCCTGACACCGGAGCAGGCGCGGCTCAATCGCGCTTACGGCTACGTCTTCCAGCAACCCGGCCTGCTGCCCTGGCGCACGGTAGAGGGCAACGTTCGCCTTCCCTTGACCCTCATGGGCAAAGACCGTCAACAGGCGGCGGAAAAGGTCGCTTCCGTGCTCAAGATGGTCGAGCTGGACGGCTTTGGGAATAAGTACCCTTGGCAGCTCTCAGGCGGCATGCAGCAGCGGGCATCGATTGCGCGCGCGCTGGCCTTTGATGCCGAATTGCTGCTGATGGACGAGCCCTTTGGCGCCTTGGACGAGATTGTGCGAGACCGGCTGAACGAGCAACTGCTCGACCTGTGGCGGGAGACGCGCAAGACCGTGCTGTTCGTGACGCACTCGATCCCCGAGGCGGTCTACCTGTCCACCAAGATTGTGGTCATGTCACCGCGACCGGGTCGGATCGCGCGGATCATCGACAACCCCTTACCGGCCGAGCGTCCACTGGACGTGCGCGAGAGTACCGATTTCCTCGCCGTTGCCTCTGAAGTACGCACCGCGCTGCGGGAGGGGATGGACGAATGATGGGCTGGTTGACCCGTTCAGTACTGCCAGTTGCGACCATAGTCGCGGCGATCGTGCTGATCTGGTACGTCGCTGCTGTGCCCATGAACGCCAAACGCACCTACATGATGGCCCCCGATGACGCGCAGATCAGCCTGCCTGAACTGGTCGAAGACACGTGGTCCCAGAAAAAGCCGCAGTTGCCTTTGCCCCATCAAGTGGTGCGCGAGTTGAAGAAGCAGGCGACCTTTTCGTGGATTTGGAAGGAAAAGCGGCGGGGCTACAAGCGCTCGCTGATCTACCACACGTGGGTGACGCTCTCCTCAACGCTGCTGGGCTTTGCGCTGGGGTTGGTGCTGGGGGTCAGCCTGTCGCTGGCGATTGTGTATTCGCGGGTCATGGACCTGTCGGTCATGCCCTGGGTGATTACCTCTCAAACCATCCCCATCATCGCCATCGCGCCGATGATCATCGTGCTCATGGCCCCTCTTGGCTTCACGGGTCTGATGCCCAAGGGCGTGATCTCCATGTATCTGAGTTACTTCCCCATTGTGATCGGCATGACCAAGGGACTGCGTTCGAGTGATCCTATTCTTGAGGATCAAATGAAGACGTGGTCGGCGAGTGCTTTCCAGACCTTCTGGCTGCTGCGGCTACCCTCGGCGCTGCCGTTTCTGTTCCCTGCGATGAAGATCGGGCTGGCTGCTGCGCTGGTTGGGGCCGTGGTCGCAGAGCTGCCATCGGGCGCACGGGCCGGACTGGGCGCTCGGTTGCTGGTGTTCTCTTATCGCTCGGAGACCATTCCGATGTGGGCCAACCTGGTTTCGGCGGCCATTCTTGCGGGCCTGCTCGTGGTGTCCTTCGGCATGCTTGAGCGCGCACTGAACCGCCGACTTGGCTTCCGTAATGCGGCGGAGGCGTCGTCATGACCTTTATCATCGCCGCTTTGCTTGTGTGGATTGGCCTTTGGGCCCTGAACGTTGGTTTGGCGCGCTGGCTGCCGGAGCGGCCGGCACGGATTGCGGTGCCAGTCGTCTTTGGCCTCACGCTGGTGCTGGTTGTTGAGCTTTTGGTGACGGGGCTGGACGTGCCCTTTGTGATCCTGCCCAAGCCCTCGGAAATGTTCGCCAAGCTGATCACCAGCCGGGCAATGCTATGGCAGGACTTTGCGCAAACCATCCTGAAAGGCGCGCTGTCAGGCTATCTGATGGGCTGCGGAGCAGCGCTGCTGGTCGCGTTTCTCGCCAGCCGGTCAGATTTCCTGCGCCGGGGCCTGCTCCCGCTGGGCAACTTTGTCGCCGCGCTCCCTGTGGTTGGCCTCGCACCGATCATGGTCATGTGGTTCGGCTTTGGGTGGGAATCCAAGGCGGCGATCGTGGTCTCCATGTGCTTTTTCCCTATGCTGGTGAACAGCGTGCAGGGACTCGCTGCGACCAACGCGATCGAGCGCGATTTGTTCAAAACCTACGCCGCAACGCCCGTGCAGCAGCTTGGCCTGCTGCGCCTGCCCGCGGCCATGCCCTTTATCCTCAATGGCCTCAAAGTCTGCACGCCGCTGGCGTTGATCGGGGCCATTGTTGCTGAGTTTTTCGGATCCCCATTCTTCGGAATGGGGTTCCGGATCAAAACCAGCGTCGGCACGCTTTCTCTGGACCTCGTCTGGGCAGAGATCATCGTCGCAGCACTCGCCGGCACTGGCTTTTTTGGACTGCTCCTCATCATCGAACGCAGTCTGACGTTCTGGCACCCCTCACAAAGGCGGTGACCGGATTACACAAGGAGAGAGAAGATGAAAACACTACTCGTCGCAGCCTTCGCGGCTGCAGCTTCATTGACGGCCACTGTGGCTCAAGCACAGGACGCCTTCACCATCCAGCTGAAGTGGGTTACCCAGTCTCAGTTCGCCGGCTACTACGTCGCCAAGGACAAGGGTTTCTACGATGCCGCTGGTTTGGACGTAACCATCAAGCCGGGCGGTCCTGACATTGCACCGCCGCAGATTCTTGCCGGTGGTGGCGCGGACATCTTGGTTGAGTGGATGCCTGCGGCACTGTCCGCCCGTGAAAAGGGCCTGCCGCTGGTCAACGTGGCGCAGCCGTTCAAGTCCTCGGGCATGATGCTCACCTGTCGCCGGGATTCCGGCATTGCCTCAACCGACGATCTGGCAGGCAAGACGCTCGGCGTCTGGTTCTTCGGCAACGAGTTCCCGTTCCTGAGCTGGATGCAGCAGCTTGGCCTTGGCACCGATGGCGGTGACAACGGCGTAACCGTGCTGCAGCAGGGCTTTAACGTCGATCCGATCTTCAACGGCCAGGCGGACTGTGTGTCTACCATGACCTACAACGAATACTGGCAGGTCATTGACGGCGGTCTCGCGGCTGAAGACCTGATTGTCTTCAAGTACGAAGATCAGGGCGTTGCGACGCTCGAAGACGGTCTCTACGTCCACGAAGACAACCTCGCTGACGCAGACTTTGTCGATCGCCTGACGCGCTTCATCGCAGCCTCCATGGAAGGCTGGAAGTACGCGGAAGCGAACGTTGAAGAGGCGGCTGAAATCGTCCTCGACAACGACGACAGCGGCACGGCAACGTTTGAAGATCAGGTTCGCATGATGGGCGAAATCGCCAAGCTGACCGCTGGCTCGAACGGTGCGCTGGATCCAGCGGACTACGACCGGACGGTGGCGACGCTGCTTGCGGGTGGTGATGCTGTGATCTCTGGTGCGCCAGAGGGTGCGTGGACGCACGACATCACGGATGCCGCGCTGCAGTAAGCGGCCTTAGTGCTGGCCGCCCATGACCCGGAAGAACAGCCGGGCCAAGGCGCGGACAGTGCAGATGAGTGAAGGGGGATCAGCCAAGCCAGTAAACGGCATCGGCATCCCCCTTCTTTTTGCGCAAGCACATCTGTGGTCAGGCCCCTAGTTCTTGCCCTTTAGACGAGACTGCAAGCGCAACAATCGCATGTGCAACACGCTGGCTTCATTCTGAAGTGCGCGCAGGCGTGCATCCTGCGGCGACACACGTGCAGCGACCATCTGCTCGATCCGTGCGTTAAGGGCGCTAAGGCGAGCGACGTGCTCGTTGTACTCACGGTGCAGCTTGCTGGTGCCGGAGCGCTCAATCTTTCGCTCAAAGGCCGCGCCCTTAATTTGGCGCTGCATGGTCCCGGTCAGACTTTCAATCGCTCGGTTCACCTGATCGATCCCCGCCTCGACGCGGCCACAGTCGCGCGCAACGGTGGTACCAGCGCAATTGTGCTGATGATAGCGTGTGAGTTTACCGAGTTGACCTTCGAGTTGTTCCAAACGAAGCGCTGAATTAGCGCCTGCAGAACCTGCCATGCTCAGGGCCAGAAGGCCCAAGCAAATGTGACTTAATTGTTTCATTGTTCCAAATCCCCATTGAAAATTATGAAGTTTTTTGGGTGTAGCCAATGCTGTGCCACAATTGGCAGGACTAATTTAGAAATCTTGGAGATAAGCCGCATCAGCAAAAAGCGCTAAATTTTAGAAAAGATGCAGAGGAAAATAGCAAATTTTACGCACTCATTGCGCAAGTTCTCTGGGTCAGTCGCGAAAAAATTTCCGTGCTTGTCTACCCTAAGGCGAAAATCGAAGAATGAGATGAAAATTTTAAAACATACGGCGTAGAATGTTTGGCCTGCATGGAATTAGGCTGCTTTGCTAGCATCTTTGAAGCCGTGTCATCGGACTCGATCGGGTGCCCACCAGCTGAAATGACTGGTGGGCGCGGTTGCGGATTAGAGGGTCTGACTATTGGCTGATTTGTGCGCGTTGGCCGTCCAGGACGACGAGGCGGGAACGCAGGAGTTCAAGTTGGGTTTCAAGCGCTTGGATCTTGGCGTCCTTATTGGCATCGGTGGAGGTTTCAAGGCGAGCGATGAAGCCTTCTACCTTATCCAGCCGGACCTGCAGAATCGCGAATTGGCGGTCAAGGACAGTTGGTTCACCGTTCTGGGTTGAGACAGTAGCGCTTGAGCGGAGACTCAGGCTGACGCTGCTGCGGACCTTGGCAATTTCCCGGTCGATGCGGATGATGCTGTTTTGGACGCGGTTGCACTTCTGGGTCAGGTTGCCTTCATCGCACTGCGTGTTGAAGTAGTGCGAAAGTCGGTCGAGCTTGGTTTGAAGTTGGGTCAACTCGGCGGCAGGGTTGGCGGGTGCTATGGCTGCCAAACTGAGCGCCAACGCAGTGGCCGCCACTGAAATAATGTGTTTCATGAAATCTGTTCCTCTGAACATAAGAATGTGTTCAGGGCCATTTAAGCTAAGCGTGTGCCAACCCGGAGGAATAAGCGCGTAAGGACATCATCAACTTTGGGAGCTGCCGGGTAGCGGGATTGGGGAGCAACGGATTGTGAATATCATCGAGGGTGATGCGGCCGTTCTAGATGCTCACCGGGACCAGCTCGCTGAGATGATGGCGGCTTGTGTGCGGGAGGGGGCGAGCATCGGGTTTGTGCAGCCCTTCGCGGTCGATGACGCGGCGCACTTCTGGCGCACGCGTGTTCGTCCGGCGGTTGATGGTGGCGGCGCGCGCCTGTTTCTCGGGTTGAGCGATACAAGAACGGTCGTTGGCACCGTGCAACTGGTTCTGCCCACCATGCCCAATCAGACCCACAAGGCCGAAATTGCGAAGATGATGGTTCACCCGTCCCACAGGCGGCAAGGTATCGCCCGCGCGCTGATGACAGCGGTTATGGATACGGCGCGGGGGCAGGGGTTTCGGGTGCTGACGCTGGACACGCGCTCAGGCGATCCGGCGCAGGCGCTTTACGCCAGCTTTGGCTTTAAAGTGGCGGGCGAGATCCCGGACTTCGCGATAGATCCGGACGATCCTGCCAAGCTTGATCCAACGACGTACATGTACGCCCGGCTTTGAAGCGGGTTAGCGCTGGTAATTTTCAGTCGGTAAGCCCGCGGCAATCCAGCCCGGCCCGGCACCGGAGCCGTTCATGCCTTCGCTGACATCAAACACCGTCGAAAAGCCCGCATTGGCCAGCACGTCTGCTAGATGCCCGGAGCGGCCACCACTCGCGCAGATCAGCGCGATCGGCCGGCTCCGGTCGCCGTCGATCAAAGCCATGAAGTCCGTCCCGAACGACTGACTGCGCACGTTGAGCGTTTCGGCCAGCGGAGAGACGCCCGTCTGTTTCCATTCGCGCGGGGTCCGAATGTCGAGTAACAGCACTTCACCCTCACTCGCCATCTGGTGCGCCGTGCTGGCGTCGATCTTCACCTGTCCCAGCGCCGTACCGGCAAAGAGGACGAGCGCGAGGAGGGCGGTCAGGACTGTCTTGATCATGGTGCACGCGTCTCCACCACGCGCCAGGGCACGCGGTCCATGGGGTAAAAGGCTTCGATAGCGGCGCTTGCCACCACGGTCGTGGTTCCGTTATCGGCATCGACGACATTCATCCCGCCTGCCACGGCCTGGACGGATGCCTGACCCCGCGGCAGGCTCGCTGCCACAGCATCACAGTCCACCTGCTCGGGTCGTTCAACGCCAATGGTCACACGCACTTGCATCAGGCCGTGATCCAAATCCAGCGAACGGAACAGGGTCAGCGAGGAATGGTGCAGCGCGTCCTGCACCGCCCGCAAAGCCGCCTTGGTGTAATCTTCGCCGTAAAGGTCGTTGCCCATGCCGATCTCGAGGATCAGGCGTTGCATGTCATCGGTCTCCGCCCCGCTCATGCGCTTGCCTCCACCATGAAAGACACGACGACTGCCGCCAGCGCAACCAATGTCGCACCAGAGCCGTCGGGCTTGGCGATGTCCAAGCCGCCCTTGCGCGCTGTGACGCTCACGCTTCCGTAGGGAAAGACGGCTGCGACCTCGTCTGTGTCCACCGCAGCGGGCTGCTGCACCGCGATTTCCACGTCGATGATCATCGCTTCCTTGGTCGCACCGAAAGCTTGGGTCATGTTCAACGAGTTGTGCCAGAGCGCGTCTTTGACCGCGCGGACGGCGGCGCGGGTGTAGTCACCCGATCGCAGGGCCGTTCCCTGTCCCAGTTCCAGCGCGACGCGCTTCTTTACTGCCACCTGTGTTTCTTCCCGGTTAGAGCTCGCACGGCCCGATTTCTTCTTCTTCCATCAGGAAGACTTCATCGAAGGTATGTTCCTCAAAGGGTCCGCATTCGAAGTCCTGTTCGAAGTTCACGTCCTGCTCAAAATAGCCAACGCCACCGAGTTGGATGATGACTTCGTCGATGGTGTCGATGAACCAGAAGCGACCGCCCGGCGTGGCGAGGTAACCGTCAACGCCCTCATCCATATCACTGGTCAAATCGGCAGAACTTGGCAGTTCAAACGTGACGTCGAGGTCATCCGGGTCGAGCGCGCCGTGGGTGTGGTAGCTGGCAATCAGCTCCCAACTCTCCGGCACTTCTGGCGGAGCGCAAATCTCGATATCGCCCTTGAGCGGGTTGGTGAAGCGCAGGCGGTCAGCGCCGTCGAAGGCGATATACCCGCAATCTTCCCGGTTGTTCCGCAGCGAAAGCTCTTGCGCCCGATCCAGCGCACTTTCCGCGACCTCATCCAGCCGTTCGTAGGTCAGGTTTTCCCACGGGTCTTCTTCTGCTCGCGCTGCTGTGTGCAGGCACAGGGTCAGCGCCAGGCCCAGGGTCGCAAGGGTTGTGAGTCGCGCGCGCATGTCCGTCGCCCTCCTGCCATTGAGATTGCGTCCCTTTATGGCAGGTAAGAGCCGTCGCGTCTTGGGCAAAAAACGAGAAAGGGCGCGGGGTTTCTAGCGATAGAGCAACACGGGCACGCGGCAGGAGATCAGCATCTCTGTCGTAGTGGAGCCAATGAACATGGAACGGAACCGCCCACCGCCATAGGCACCCATGACCACCATATCGACATCCTCACCATTTGCCCGCTCGCTGATCGCCTCAACGGGCGGCTTGCCGCTGACCAGCTCGGAGGTAACGGTCATGCCTGCATTCTCCAGTGCGCTAACCGGTTCTGCCAAAGCCTTAGCAGAGGTTTCACTGTCCTCGCCCGCCATAAGAACATGCACTTCGAGCCCCTTGAACATGGGGTTGGTGCCGATGGCTGTTACAGCTTTGCGCGCGGAGGCTTGCGCGTCGTAGGCGATGAGAACGCGCGTGACGGGCTTAAAGGCGCGGGCAGCAACGAGAATAGGCTGCGCGCTCGACCGCACCAGTCGTTCGAGGTTCGACCCCAGATGCAACCGCGCAAAGTCGGCGGCTTCCCCGCGCTTGCCGATGACGAGCATCGACGCCTCTTCGAGCGCTTCATGAGTCTCGTCGATCAAGTCGCCGATGCGCAGCCGGGAGGAGGGACGAGGCAGGCCTGCCGCTTCAATCCGGTTTGCAGCGCCATCGAGCAGCGCGCGGCCATGCTTCTGCCCGACCCGCGCCATTTCGCCTTCGAGCTTGGTCAGCTCTTCCAGCATGGATGTGCGCGCACCCAGGGCAATCGTGCCAGAGACATCCTGCCGACCGGCCTGCCGTCGTCCGATGACATGCAGCAGCTCAACCGCGCTGCCGGAGCGCTCTGCGGCCCAGATCGCATGATCGCAGACGCTCTCGGCGTAGACGGAGCCGTCGATGAGGGTAACGAGTTTGCCTGTGCTCATGACTTAGTGCTCCAACATCTTTTCAAGCGCGCCGGGCTTGTCGGCCTGACCGAGCTTGAGCACCAGTGTTTCGCTGGCTTCATTCATACCCAGCACCTCGACCTCTGCACCGTCGCGGCGGAACTTGAGCTGGGTCATGTCCAGTGCGTGAACGGAGGACAGATCCCAGATATGGGCGCGGGACACGTCGATGGTGACTTTCTCCAGCGCCTCGCGGAAGTCGAAGGACGAATAGAACTGCTCGACGGAGGCAAAGAACAGTTGCCCTTCGACGACGTAGGTTCGGTGGGTTCCATCGTCAGACAGCGTGGAGGTAACCCGGAAGATCTGTGCCATCTTCCATGCGAAGAAAATGCCCGACAGAAGAACACCAACCAGCACACCGATCGCCAGATTGTGGCTCAGCACAACCACCGCAACCGTCGCAACCATAACTACGCTGGACGGCCAAGGGTGCTCGGCGAGGCTTCGGATCGAGGACCAGCTGAAGGTTCCGATCGAGACCATGATCATGATAGCAACCAGCGCCGCCATGGGGATTTGCTTTACCCAATCCCCCAGCACCACGATCATAAACAGCAGCAGCACACCCGCCGCAAAGCAGGACAGTCGACCCCGGCCACCGGATTTTACGTTAATCATCGACTGGCCAATCATCGCACAGCCCGCCATTCCGCCGATGAAGCCAGTCGCGGTGTTGGCGATACCTTGCCCGATGCACTCCTGGTTTTTGTTGGACGGCGTGTCGGTCAGGTCATCGACCAGCGACTGGGTCATCAAGCTCTCCAGCAAGCCCACGGCCGCCACTGCGGCAGAGACGGGCAGGATGATCATCAGCGTCTCAAGGTTCAGCGGGATCTGGGGCAGCAAGAAGATCGGCAGCGTGTCGGGCAACTCGCCCATATCACCCACGTTCCGCAGCCCTTCGACGTCAAACAGCATCACAATCCCCGTCAGCACAATGATGCACACAAGCGGGGAGGGGACTGCCTTGGTGAAACGGGGCAGGATGTAGATGATCGCCAAGCCGCCGATAACGAAGGGGTAGGTGATCCAAGACACGTTGATCAGTTCCGGCAACTGGGCGAGGAAAATCAGGATCGCCAGCGCATTCACAAAGCCGGTCATGACCGAGCGGGAGACAAAGCGCATCAGATAGCCCAGCCGCAGGAACCCGGCCCCGATCTGCAACAGGCCCGCCAGCACGGTCGCGGCGAGCAGGTACTGCAGTCCGTGTTCCTTGACCAACGTCACCATGAGCACGGCTGTCGCGGCTGTTGCTGCCGAAATCATCCCCGGCCGCCCGCCAACAATCGCGGTGATGACAGCAATCGAGAAGGAGGCATAGAGCCCGACCTTGGGATCAACCCCAGCGATGATCGAAAAAGCGATGGCTTCGGGGATCAGCGCAAGGGCAACGACGAGACCGGAGAGCAAGTCACGGCGCACATTGCCAGTCCATTGCTCGCGATAGGCGGCCATAGAGGTCATAGGGGCGGTTCCTAAGTTCTTCTTCTGCCTTACTGCTCAAGCCAGACGCGGCCCGTGTGGGGTAGGCCAGCCCAAGGGAGGGTACAGCGGGCAAGGCGGCAGGATGGTTCGCCCTCTTGTAAGCCAGCCGCGTAATCAGGCTCAAACGCTTAGGCTGGTCAGGAGCCTTGCAGGAAGCGAGCTTCGGCCCTAGCGTCTGGCGTCTAATTTTCCAACGAGGTCCACCGTGACAGCACTTTATCCGGTCCTGACTGACATCAACGGCATTTTCCGCGGCAAGCGGCTCCCCGCACAGACGGCGCAGAAGGTGTTCAAGGGGGCCATGAAAATGCCGGCCTCGACCCTGCACGTCGATGTTTTCGGCCGCGATGCCTTGGAAAGTGGCTTGGTGCTGGAGACCGGTGACCGAGATGGTACAGTCAAGCCGACTGGGCGCGGCCCGCTGCCGCTGACCTGGTCAGACGATGACGTCGCGCTGCTGCCCTGTCAGATGTACCTGCACGAAGGCGAGATTAGCCCGATCGACAGCCGAGCCCAGCTCCAGTCCGTAGCATCGCGTTATGCCTCAGCAGGGCTGACAGCGGTGTGCGCGACAGAGCTGGAGTTTTGCCTGTTCGATCCGCAAAACGAAGGACTACAGCCCCCCTTGATCCCCGGTACAGCAAGCCGAATGACCAGCGGCGCGCTCTACTCGATTGACCTGCTCGAAGCTTTCAAAGGCTTCACCGATGATCTGTACACCGCCTGTGAGGCCTGGGACATTCCGGCTGATGCAGCGATTTCAGAAAGCGGGATTGGGCAGTTTGAGGTTAACTTGCTGCACAGCGACGACCCGGTCAAAGCCGCCGACGACGCCGCGCTGTTCAAGTTCATCGTGCGCGGGGTTGCGCGCAAGCACGCCTTGGGCGCGACCTTCATGGCCAAGCCCTACGGTGATGATGCGGGCAATGGTTTTCACATGCATGCCTCAGTGTTGAACGGCGATGGCGTGAACATCTTCGACAACGGCACTGATCTGGGCTCTGAATCGCTGGGTTGGGCGGTTGCGGGGCTCTTGGGGCACATGGAGGACTGCACGCTTCTGTTCGCGCCCCACCTGAACAGCTATCGCCGACTGCGCGAGGGCACGCACGCGCCGACAACCGTGTCGTGGGGCATGGATAACCGCACCGCTGCTGTCCGCATACCCGCCGGACCGGGCGCAGCACGGCGGTTTGAGCACCGGGTCGCGGGCGCTGATGCGAACCCTTACCTTGTCTTGGCCGCTGTGCTCGCCGCAGCACTGGACGGTATGGATGCGAAGGCCTCGCCGCCTGCGCCGTTTACGGGCTCAAGCTATGATCAGGACTTGCCGCGCCTGCCTTCGTCTTGGCCCGAAGCGCTGGTGCGGTTTGAGAGCAGCGATTTTGTGGAACGCACGTTCGGTGCCGCCTTCCGCCGCGCCATGGTCGCGGCCAAGCGGCAGGAGATTCACACTTTCGCCGAGCAGGTCTCGACCTTCGAGATCCAGACCTACCGCGACGACGTTTAGCGTCGGGGCTAGAGCCCCAACGCTGCCTGCTGTGCCGGGTTGACGGAGACGCCCGTGCTCTCAGTTTTCACGCGATTGGCCGTACGTCGATCGCCCGGCACCCGCGCGCCATCCTGATCGCGGATGGTTGCGAGCAGGGTTTCCACCTGAGTAAAGAACGCCTCACCGGCAAAGCCAGCGGGGTCAAAGGCGATAAAGCACTGGCCCGTAGACGGCGGCCCGCCAGCGGTCCCGGCAAAGGGAGACGCCTGCGTCGAAAGCACCGCGCCGGCAAGACACGAAGCCAGCAGCTCAACCGTCAGCCCCATACCCACGCCTTTGTACCCGCCACTGGGTGCCATCGTGCCTTTGAGGGCCACAGCCGCGTCGGTTGTGGGTTCACCATCAGGCCCGAAGGCCCAGCCTTCTTCGATGGCCTCGCCATTCTTGTTGCGCAGCACGATTTCCGACTTGGCGACCACGGAGATCGACTGGTCGATTACCATGGAGGCACCGCCCTTGCCGTTCGGCACGCCCAAAGCGAAGGGATTGGTGCCAACCACCGGCTTCGTCCCACCCGTGGGTGCAACCGACGCGGGAGCGTGGGTGAAGCACAGGCCCAGCAGGCCGTCCTCGGCCAACCGCTCGGCGTGGTGCCCGAGAATGCCGCAGTTGTAGGAGTTGTGCAGGGTCAGCACGGCCACGCCATTGGCGCGCGCCGCTTCCGTGAAGGCGTCCCAGCCAGCATCGATGGCCGGGTGTGCAAAGCCGTGCGCTGCATCGACCGAAACCACGCCCGGACGCGGCTGTGAGACGACGGGAACGGCCTCTCCCACCACCTTTCCGCAACGCACGTGCTCGGCGTAAATGGGGACGTACATCAGGCCGTGCGAGCGAATGCCGTCCCGCTCAGCCCGCCACGTAGACTTGGCAACTGAAGCCGCATTGGCCTCACTTGCCCCGGCTTCCTTAAGCGTGTTCAGGGCAAGGTCATAGACCTGATCGAGGGTCAGCGTGATGTCCATGGCGGCAAAATCCCGGTTAGTTTAGATGTCAGGGAGAACGGGCGACGGCTGATAGGCGCTTCGTCGCGACCATCCTAGTCGTTGTCGTTGGTCCCTGCACCAGCTCCGCCCAAGCGCGAACTTTCGCTCTCCGGAACGTACGTCAGGTGCGACAGGGCCAAGGCCTGTTCCCAGCTTGCTTCGCTTATGGCGCAAGCGCGCGCGCGGGGAAAGGGTGCGCCGGTGAGTTGTTCGACCAGCCTTACGTCCAGTGGGTCTGCGAGAGCGTGCTGATCCGCACCAGCGAGAGCGGCTTCGACATGGTGGAGACGGGCAATCAAGGCGTCGTTGTTGAGCGCGAGCACTGCCTGCACGCCGTCGCAGGTCTCCCCCGAACTCAACCGCGCGCCCACAGCGCCGAACTCGTCCGCCACGCCATAGGCAAGCCCGCGCCCACACAGGGCCTTGCGCAGCGTCATGTGCACTTCATTGAGCGAAAAGCTCATGCAGCCGGGATCTCTGGCTTGGTCGAAAGCCACCAATCATCCCCGCGCTCCTGCAACTCGTCCCACAGCGGCGCGCCCTGAAAAAGCGTAATCCGGGTCCAAAGGTCGGACTTGGGGTCGAACTTGACCGCGCCAAAGAAGGCAAGCTTGCAGCGGAGCAGGTCGATCGGGCGCATTGATTGGTCGATCAGGTTGTCGCGGACTTCTGCGAAGGGGCGGTCGGCGGCGGCCTGAACGCGTTTGGCGACGTTGCGGTGTTCCGGATGGCGGGAAAGCACGTCGCACAGTGGCGTGGAGGCGGCGAAGTCCTGCAGGCACGCGGCGAAAGCCTGCACTTGCCGCGCGATGTCCAGCGGCTGTTCCCGATCCGCGCCGTCCTCTGCATAGCGATCACCAAGCCGTGGTTCCAACTTGGCTTCAGAGACGTACCAGAACCGCTGCTGGCTTGTCTGTTGGGACAGGTCCACTTGAGCGCACCAGCCGTAGTCTGCTTCAAGCCTCTCAAGCGTCTGGCCTGCAGTTTGGGAGCCGTCAAAGGCCTTCGGGGCGTTGAAGGCCATGGTTTCGGTGAGCGCGTCAATCAGATCGCCAAAGGGCTCAAGGCACAGCGCGGCGACCAGCTCCTGACACTCCACAGAGTGTTCGAGGCTCCAGTCGATCAGGGCCTGTAGCGGGTAGGCACCGCTCAGATCAGGCTGACCCAGCGCAGCAAGCTCGGTTCGAAGGACGTCCAGCCGAGCGGTCTGGATGGCGTCGGGAACGTGCCACTGGTCAACGTGAGTGCGGGCGCGGTCGAGCAGAGACAGAACGCGGGCCCGTTGCTCCGGCGTCAGCGATGCCTGCGCGCGCACACGGGCCAGCGCGGTTTCACGCGCGGCAAGCCAGTTGTGGATCAGCTCGGGGTGATGAACCAGAAAGGGTGCCATCCCAAGACCGGTGGAAGTGCCAATGCCCAGATGACGCTTGATCGCGCGGTCCAGTGGGACAGCCCGCG
>CBFHUI010000024.1:0-30246 GCA_965658725.1 Alphaproteobacteria bacterium
GATGTATTCCTGTATGTCCGTCAGTTCGACAAAGCTGTCTGCCTGACGGCGCAGTTCATCCGCAATCATCGGCGGCGAAGACTTGATCGTGGAAATCACCGTCACCCGCACGCCCTTGCGCTGGACCGCTTCCACCAGCCGGCGGAAATCGCCGTCCCCGGAAAACAGCACGATATGATCCAGCCGGTCCGACATTTCCATGACGTCAATCGCCAGCTCGATGTCCATGTTTCCCTTGATCTTCCGCCGACCGGTCGCGTCAGTGAACTCCTTGGTCGGCTTGGTCACGATCGTGTAGCCGTTGTAGTCCAGCCAATCGACCAGCGGGCGAATGGGTGAGTATTCCTGATCGTCCAGCAGCGCCGTGTAGTAGAAGGCGCGCACCATCACCGCTTGCTTCTGGAACATTCCCAACAGCGACTTGTAGTCGATGTCGAAGCCCAGAGCCCGTGCCGTCGCATAGAGATTAGAGCCGTCGATGAAGAGGGCTATTCGTTCTTGCGGGTAGAAACGCAAGTTGCTCATAAAATCCGCCTTGCTTTAAATGTCCCATCGAAGCGGTGGCGCAAAAATGCCTGGGCGCTAAAAAATGAAGCGACCGCGGTAATAGCTTCCGCAGACGATAGGGCAAGTTTTTCATTTTGCTCGTTCGCCTCAGAGGATGGTACACCCGCCGCTGGTTTGCAACTTTGGTTATCCACAGGACGGCGCGTGTGATCTTAATTGGACTGGGAAGCAACCTTCCCCACCCTGAAATCGGCCCGCCACAGGCGGTTTTGCGAGCTGCCCTCGCTCAGATACACGCAGAAATAGGCAATATCGTCCGCGTCTCGCCTTTCCTCAGCACCGAGCCCGTTCCAATATCCGACCAGCCTTGGTACCAGAACGCTGTTTGCGAGGTCGAGTCGGGCTTGGAGCCGTCTGAATTACTGGCAAAACTTCACGAAATCGAAGCGTCCTTTGGTCGAGTCCGTACGGTGCGGAACGCCGCACGGATCGTCGATCTGGATCTGCTGATCTATGGCGATCGTCGAGACGAGGTTGGCCCGCCGATCCTGCCCCATCCGCGCATGTTCGAGCGGGCCTTTGTCATGGTGCCGCTGCGGTCCATTCGACACCTCGACCGCCCGCCACAGTCCTAGCCCGCGCCGACTTCCTAACGGCAGGCGCTGGGCCCTGGCACCTCTGCCAACTCTGCTGCCGCCACAAGCCTCAGTAGCCTGCAGCGTGACCGTCTTTGCGCGGGTCAGAACCAGCGGAGAGAAAGCCGGTCTGGGCGTCCAGCCAGATGCCTTGTCCGCCACCAATCGCCTTCTCCGGGATCTCCAGTACGTGTCCCAGATCGAGCAGGCCCTGACGTAGTTCCGCTGGGATCCCCGCCTCGCACTGCACTCCACCGGTGATGGGGGAAGCATGGACACGGGGCAGGTCGAGCGCTTCTTGAATGTCCAAGCCGTGGTCGATCATTGCCGTGAGCACGTGCGCCTGACCTTGGGGCTGGTAATCCGCGCCCATGACCCCGAAAGACATCTGCACCGCATCCCCCTTGGTCAGCATGGCCGGGATAATCGTGTGCATGGGGCGCTTGCTGGCGCCGTAGGCATTGGGGTGCTTGGGATCATCGATGCGGAAGCTGCGCCCGCGGTTCTGGAACACCACGCCTGAACCCGGGGCGGCCAGCCGCGCACCAAAACTGTCGTAGACCGAGGAAATCAGGCTGACCGCGTTCCGGTCGCGATCCACGACGCTGAGGTAAACCGTATCTCCTTGCCCCGGATAGTCTGGCACCGGAACAGGTGAGAGCGTGCGATCAGAGGAGATCCGAGCCGCCTGCGCATCCATCCGCGCAGGGTCGAGCACCGCTTCGACCGTTGTTGGCATGTGGGCGAGGTCGGCAAAGAATGCCTCGCGATCGGCGTAGCCCAGATGGGAGGCCTCGATCTGCCGATGGTAGCGGTCAAGCGACAACACTCCGGCATCATCGCCCAGCCGTTCCAGAATTTGCAGGATCTCGAGCGCTACCAGCCCCTGACCATTAGGCGGGATTTCCCACAGTTTGTAGCCCTTGTAATCCGCGTTGATCGGATCGACCCACGTGCTTTCCGTGGCTGCAAAGTCATCAGCCTTGTGCAGTCCCCCGAGCGCGCCAAGCTTGGCGAGCATGTCCTCGAGCACCCAGCCATCATAGAACCCCGCCCGGCCCTTGGCTCCGATTTCAGCCAGCGTCTTGGCCAGCGCGGGGAAGGCGACCCGTTGGCCCAGCCGTGGCAAAGCCCCGCCGGGAAGCAACATGGCCGAAGCGTCCGCGTCCTTGCGGATCAAACCTTCTTCGCGCCGCCAGTCGTTGAGCACGCGCGCGTGCACGGGGAAGCCTTCTTCAGCGTAGCGCCGAGCCGGTTCAATCACGCGGTCGATCCCCCAGGAGCCAAAGCGCTCCAGCAGGCGCAGATACCCGTCAACCGCGCCGGGTACGGTAACCGCGTGGGGGTGGTTGCGGGGGGCCTTGGCACCCGCGCCGGGAAGGCTCCCGCTGATGGTGTCAAAGTCAGCCGCCGCCGGCGCGCGGCCCGAGCCGTTGAGACCGTAAACAGGGAGCTTTCCACCCTGCGCATAGAGCGCGAACATATCCCCGCCGATGCCCACGGACTGCGGTTCAACCACGCACAGCACCAGCACAGCCGTCACCGCCGCATCGACGGCGTTCCCCCCCTCCATCAGCACGCGGAGCGCCGCCGAAGTCGCAAGTGGATGAGACGTTGCAACAGCGCCGGTTTCCGCCATAACTGTTGAACGGCCAGGAAGTTCAAAGTTTCGCATTCTAATCGTCCTGTACTGACTGGTTAAACGACATGTAATTTTGAGGGATCCTCTTTCATGACCAAGCTTTGGGAGCCTAGTGACGAGCGGATTGCAGCGTCGAACTTGACCAAGTTCCAAGCTTATATCAACGCGCGTTTTGATCGGGACTGCCGTTCCTATTGGGACCTTCACGATTTCTCGGTTCATGACAATGAGCGGTTTTGGCAAGGTTTCTGGGACTTTGCCGGCGTGATTGGGGAGCAGGGTGAGAGGGTGTTGATCGATGGCGACCAAATGCCCGGCGCCCGATACTTCCCCGACGGAAGCCTGTCTTTTGCCGAAAACTTGCTGCGACCGGACGAGCGGGCGGACAGCGACGAGATCGCTCTGATTTTTCAGGCTGAAGACCAGAAAAGCGAGCAGGTGCTCTGGCGCGATCTGATTGCGCGCGTGGGCCGGATGCAAGCGTTGCTGCTCGAAGCAGGCGTGGAAGAAGGCGACCGGGTGGGATTCGTCCTGCCCAACTGCCCGACATCGATTGTTGTCGCCATGGCGGCGAACTCGATCGGTGCCGTCTGGTCATCGTGCTCACCCGACTTTGGGGTCAACGGCATCCTCGACCGCTTTTCGCAAACCGAGCCCAAGGTGCTGGTGGTCGTGGACGGCTATTTCTACAACGGCAAGGGCTTTGACACGCGCGAGAAATTCGCGGAAGTGCTCAGCCAGCTTCCCTCGGTTCAGTCCAGTTTCATGCTCGGTTTCCGGGACGAAAATGCCGATACCGGCCCCCTGACTTCGACTGAACGGCTGGACACCGCGCTGGCCCGTCATCAGTCCGCGACCAAGCCCTCGTTCAAGCGGCTGCCTTTCAACGCGCCCATGGTGATCATGTTCTCCTCCGGTACGACCGGAAAGCCCAAGTGCATCGTACACGGCCAAGGCGGGGTTCTGCTCAAACAGTTGACCGAGCACATCCTGCACAACGACACCCACCCGGGCGACCGAACCTTTTTCTTCACCACGTGCGGGTGGATGATGTGGAACTGGCTGATCACCGGGCTGCAAACCGGGGCGACGGTCATGCTCTACGACGGTTCACCCTTTGCCCCCGATGCGCTGGTACTGTGGCGCTTTGCGCAGGAGCACGGGATCACGAGCATGGGTCTTTCTGCCAAGTACGTGGACGCGCTTAACAAGCAGGACGCGCGACCGCAGACCGTTGGCGACTTTGCGGCCATGCGCTTGATCGCGTCCACCGGCTCGACGCTGGTGCATGAGAGCTTCGATTACCTCTATGAGCACGTGAAAACCGACGTGCAGGTCATGTCTTGCTCAGGCGGGACCGACTTGCTGGGCTGCTTCGTATCCGGCGCACCGACTATGCCCGTATTCCGTGGGGAGTTGCAGGTGCCGGGGCTGGGTATGGACCTGCAGGTCTACGACGACGACGGCAAACCGATGCGCGAAGGCCGGGGTGAGCTGGTTTGTGCGCGACCGTTTCCGTCCATGCCGCTGGGCTTCTGGGGCGATGAGGATGGTTCAAAATACCACTCTGCCTACTACGAGCGCTTCCCCAACGTTTGGACCCACGGCGATTTCATCGAGATGACCGAAAACCACGGTTACATCATCCATGGCCGCTCAGACGCCACGCTCAACCCCAGCGGCGTGCGGATCGGGACAGCAGAGATTTATCGTCAGGTCGAGACCCTGCCGCAGATCAAGGAAAGCATTGTGATCGGCCAGCCTTGGGAAGGCGACACGCGCGTGGTGCTGTTTGTGGTGATGCAGGACGGGGAGGCGCTGACCGAGGGTCTGCGGGAGAAAATCAAAGTGCAGATCCGCCACGGCGCATCCCCGCGCCACGTCCCGGCCAAGATCGTCGAAGTCGCAGACATCCCCCGCACCCGTTCGGGCAAGATCGTGGAGCTGGCCGTGCGCTCGATTGTTATGGGGGAGGAAGTCAAGAACGTGGAGGCGCTGGCCAACGCCGAAGCCCTCGACAACTTCGCCAACATCCCCGAGCTGGCGCAGGCATAGACCCGGCGCCCGCCGCGCGTTACTCGCCTCGTATCCGTCACGCGCGCTCGGGTCGCGCTTGCGGGAATGAGGAGAGGCGGTAGAGTGCTCGTCTGTTTACCCGCTGGCGGCGCTGTTCCGCGGCCCGCCACGCGACGCCAAAAGCGGGTTCCTGTGAGCGATAAGAGACAACCCTATGCCCGCCATTACGACCATTGAAGACCTTCGCCTGCTTGCCAAGGCGCGCGTGCCAAAGATGTTCTATGACTACGCCGACAGCGGCTCATGGACAGAGCAAACCTACCGCGAGAACACGTCGGACTTTGACAAAATTCGCCTGCGTCAGCGCGTGGCGGTAAACATGGAGGGGCGCTCGCTGGCCTCGCAGATGGTCGGGGAAGACGTCTCCATGCCCGTCGCGCTCGCGCCCACCGGCTTGACCGGAATGCAGCACGCCAACGGGGAGATCCTAGCGGCCAAAGCAGCCGAGGCCTTTGGCGTGCCGTTCACGCTGTCGACCATGTCGATTTGTTCGATCGAGGACGTTGCAGAGCACACCACCAAGCCGTTTTGGTTCCAGCTCTACTTCATGCGCGACCGCGACTACATCGAGCGCCTGATCAAGCGTGCTCATGATGCAGGGTGTTCCGCGCTGGTGGTGACCATGGATCTACAGATCCTCGGACAGCGCCACATGGACGTGAAAAACGGCCTCTCCGCTCCGCCAAAGCTGACGCTGGGCAACATGATCAACATGGCGATGAAGCCACGTTGGTCGCTGGGGATGCTGGGCACGCACCGGCGGACCTTCCGCAATATTGACGGTCACGTGACGCAGGTAGACGGCCTCTCTTCACTGGCCAAATGGACCGCTTCGCAGTTTGACCAGACCCTGAGCTGGGACGACGTCGCGTGGATCAAGGAGCGTTGGGACCGCAAGCTGATCATCAAGGGCGTGCTCGACGAGGACGACGCCCGCATGGCCGCGAAGACAGGTGCAGACGCCATTATCGTTTCCAACCACGGTGGCCGCCAGCTTGACGGTGCGCGGTCGTCGATCGCCAAGCTGCCGGGCATTGTCGAGGCAGTGGGCGACCAGATTGAAGTGCACATGGATGGCGGCATCCGCTCGGGTCAGGACGTGCTGAAGGCGCGTGCGCTGGGGGCAAAGGGTACCTACATCGGCCGGGCCTTCCTTTATGGTCTCGGCGCAATGGGGCAGGAAGGCGTGACCAAGTCGCTGGAAATCATCCAGAAGGAGATGGATATCACAATGGCGCTGTGCGGCTGCCGCTCCATCGAAGACTTCGGCCTTGAGCACCTCATTCCCAAGCATGAGTTGACGGCAAACGATTACATGTAACGCGTCGTTCAAGAACGAAACCGGAAGCGAGGCGGGCGTTTCCAGAATCGCCGTTGAGGGGCGGCTATGCGCATGCATGGCCCGCCGAACCGGTGGCGCGGGCGGCGCAGGCTCCTCTAGCCTAGCGACGTTATTGGTCAGACAAGGACTCGACCCGTGTCGCTTACGCCCGCCGTTGCCGCCATTCTCAAAAACTATGACGCCGAAAACCCCGGCACCCGCGCCAAGCTGGTGCAGATGCTCAACCATGGTCGACTTGCCGGGACGGGGAAGATGGTCATCCTCCCGGTTGATCAGGGCTTTGAACATGGCCCTGCACGCTCTTTCGCGCCCAATCCGGTGGGGTATGACCCGCTCTATCACTGGCAGCTTGCGATTGATGCGGGCCTGAATGCCTTTGCCGCGCCCATCGGGCTGCTGTCCGCGGGTGCTTCCCGCTTTGCCGGGCAGATCCCAACGATCCTCAAGGTCAACAGCTCCAACAGCCACGCCCTGAACGCCGACCAAGCGCTGACCGGCAGCGTCGAAGACGCGCTTCGGCTGGGTTGTGCGGGGGTTGGCTATACGCTTTATCCCGGCTCGGAACAGCAATTCGACATGCAGGAGAAGCTGCGCCAGCTGACCAAGGACGCGCGGGATGCGGGTTTGGCCGTGGTCGTGTGGAGCTACCCCCGCGGCGGCGGGCTGAGCAAGGAGGGGGAGACCGCGCTCGACGTCATCGCCTACGCTGCGCACATCGCCGCGCTCATGGGCGCGCACATCATCAAGGTAAAACCGCCCAAGACCCGGATCGAGCAGGACGCTGCAAAGGCCCACTATGAGGGCCGCGACTGGTCCCGGCTGGAAGACCGCATCGCGCACGTGATCCAGTCCGCTTTCGACGGCCGGCGGATCGTGATTTTCTCCGGCGGCGAGGCCAAAGGAACCGACGCCGTGGCTGAGGAAATTGCCGCCATCGCGCGCGGTGGGGGTTTTGGCTCGATCATCGGACGCAACGCCTTTCAGCGCAGCCGCGAAGACGCGCTTGCGCTTCTTGATCAGCTGATCAGCCTCTACGCCCAGCAAGCCGCCGCCGAAGCAAGGGCACACCCCGAAGCGACGGCAGCATGAGCGACGCTGCCCTCATCGCCGCCTTTGAGCAGGCTTGCGCGCAGGCGGCTTTGGCCTGCGTGCCGTGGGTCGGCAAGGGCGACAAAGAAGCCGCCGACGCCGCCGCCGTCGCCGCCATGCGCGCCGCCTTCAACGCTGCGCCGTTCTCGGGGCGGGTGGTGATCGGAGAGGGCGAGCGCGATGCCGCGCCTATGCTCTACATCGGCGAGGCATGCGGGGCGGGTGGTCCCGACATCGACATCGCCGTCGATCCGCTCGAAGGCACGACGCTGTGCGCTGAAAACCGGCCTGGTGCTCTGTGTGTGGCGGCTTTTGCCCCGCGCGGCGAGCTCTTGCACGCCCCAGACGTGTACATGGAGAAAATCGCCGTTCGGCCAGGGCTTGATCTGGATGCCGACGATCTGGATCGGCCCATGGGTGAGGTGCTGCAACGCTTGCAGGCCCAGTTGGGGCAGGCGCTGCGGGTGGTCATGCTGGATCGCCCCCGTCACCGCGCGCTGATGGAGGCGGTGACGGCCGCAGGCGCGGATCTGCGCTTGATTGCCGAGGGTGACGTGATGGGCGTGCTGCAGACGAGCCTGCCTGACGGGTCGGGGCGGCCGCCCTTTGACCTCTATCTGGGCAGCGGCGGCGCACCGGAAGGGGTGTTGGCCGCCTGCGGGATGCAGGCGCTGGGCGGGTCTATGCTCGGGCGGCTGGTGTTCCGAGACGCGGATGAAGAAGCCCGCGCAGCAGCGGTGGGATTGAAGGATCTGGGCCGGGTTTACACCACGGATGATCTCGCTTCACCGCGCGCCAATCTGATGCTCGCCGGGGTGACTGGGGACGTTCTGAAGGGCGTGCAGGGACGGCGGGTCGAGGTGCTGACCCTCGTGGCTGCGACAGAGCCGGGATCGACTGGGCCTGCCAACGCCTGGCGTCACAGCTTGTCGCTGTAACCGCCGCGCCAGTCGCCGGGGCCAAGCGCCAGTAAAAGAGCAAAGGGACGCCGAAGCGTCCCTTTTCCGTTTGATCCCAACCCCTCGCAAGGGGCGGGTCAGGCAACCTCGGATCAGCGCGTAAACACGTAGGTGTTGAGGCGGTCGGAGCGATCGTCCTTGTAAACCGTGCTGATCTGCAGGTTCAGTCGATCCCCGTCACGGGTCATCACCGCCGTACGGGTCGCAATCCGCGAGTCCCAAACCGCGTACAGGCTGTTGGCGTCCTGCGGGTCGTCGCTGACCGACGCGGTCAACGGGGTGCCCGCGGTCCAGCCCCAGTCACAGTCCCGTGGCGAACACGAACCCCAGGCCCGGACCTCTGCCGACGCGCCGTTCACTTTGATATCCAGCGCAGTCATCCCGCGCGTGTTCCCGTCGATGTTGGTCCACTGACCCGCCAGCTTTTCCAGTGGGGTGGTCTGGAAGACTGGGGTGAGGGTCGGGGTTAGTATGATGGTTGGGTCGATCAGCGTTGGGTTCAGCGATGAAATCGCACCGATCACAGACGGCGCGAGAAGCATGGGCTTCCGGTCAAAGGTGTAGCGGTGGAAGGTGTCCGCACGGCCGTCCTTGAAGGTCGTGGCGTTCTCCACCACCAAGAGATCGCCCTGACGGTAAGCGCTCAGGATCGACGTCTTGAAGGAGACGTCGTAGGTCGCCAGAACGCGGTCTGCCGATGCTGGCGATGCGCTGACGCTGGCGGTCAGCGGGGTAGCGGCCACTTCGCCCCAGGCGCAGTCGCTGGGGTGGCAGGAGCCCCAAGCTTTCATGGAGGCCAGGTCACCTTGGCCGCCGATGATGACTTGTGTCAGGCCGCGGGTGTTGGCGTTGGAGTTGACCCACGTACCGCGCAGGTCGCTGAGGTCAGCGGCAGCAGTGGAAGCAGCGGCGAGACCGGCGATAGCAAGCGAAGACGCGGCAGCGAGTTTGGAGAGGGAAGCAAAGATGGTCATGGTTCAAAAGCCCTGATGTCGTTGGATGCTCCGCTGGGTGCGTGTCGGTGGAAACCGGTGTTGGCAAGCGGGGCGTTGAAGGAACGAGGGGCTTTGTACACAGCGACTGTTTCGCCGGTTTCTCAGAATCATTGCTGAGTTAAGCGGGATTGAAACAGTGTTTTATTCTGTGTTTCAGCAAATTGCAGCGCATTTTACGGAATTGGAGGGGCGGTTTGCGGTTCAGAGCTCGGCGAAGTTCCGCGAGCTGCCGTCGGGCTGGACGATCCGCACGTGCTGGCGTGCCAGGTCTTGGGGATTGGCGACGCCGCAGGAGTGCGCAATGGTCTCCACGTCGCTGCAAATGGCCCGGACATAGTGGGCCACGCGCTCGGCCTTGTCGGTCGGGTCGAGGCCCTGCTGAAGGCGTGGGTTGTGGGTGGTGATGCCCGTGGGGCAGGTGTTCTTGTTGCACTTCATCGCCTGAATGCAGCCCAGTGCGAACATGAACCCGCGCGCGGAGACAACGAAGTCTGCGCCCGTGGCCAGCGCCAGCGCGACGCCCGAGGGCGTGACCAGTTTGCCGCTGGCGATCACCCGAATGCGCTCCCGCAGACCATTGCGGCGCAGCGCGTCGACGGCGATGACCAGCGCCTCGCGTAGCGGCATGCCGACGTTGTCCATCAGCGGCATGGGCGAGGCCCCTGTGCCGCCATCGCCGCCGTCGACCGTGATGAAGTCCGGCAGGCCCTCCACCCCGTGCTCTGCTGCCGCGCGCGACAGGCCGTCGATCAACTCAGGCCCAGAGACCACGATTTTGATCCCGACCGGCTTGCCGGTCACGGTCTTCATCTTGGCGATCATGGCGTGTAGCTCGGTGACTGAAGCGATGTCCGTGTGCCGGTTGGGCGAGAACGAGGGTTGACCCACCGGGATGCCCCGCACTCGCGCGATATCCGCGCTGACCTTGCGCGCAGGCAGGATGCCGCCCTTGCCCGGCTTGGCCCCTTGGGCGAGCTTGAGTTCGAACATGCGGATGTTGGTCTTTTCCGACAGGCTGCGCAGACGGTCCCAGTCCATGGTCGCGTTTTCCGCCTGCACGCCGTACTTGGCCGTTCCGATTTGGTAGACGAGGTCGGCGTTGCCTGCTTCGTGCTCTGGCGCCAGCGCGCCTTCACCGGTGTTCAGCCAGCACCCCGCCTTGTCCGCCCCCAGCGACAGCGCCCGGATCGCCGGGGCTGAGAGTGCGCCGTATGACATGCCGCTGATGTTGAACAGGCGGCGGGGCTGGAAAGGGTGGGCGGCGTCGGGGCCGATGACTTGGGGCAGGGGCGCGCCAACTTCGCTGTCCAGCGGAGGAAAAGCAGCGTTGACGAAGATCGCGTTGCCCACCGCCGCCATCTGCTTGGTCGAGCCAAAGGCAACCGTATTCGCCCCGCCTTTGCTGGCGTGATCCACCCAGTCGCGCTCGGCGCGGTTGAAGGGTAGTTCCTCGCGGTCCATGGCAAAGAAGTACTGGCGGAAGAATTCACCGAGCGTGGTGAACAGGTCGCGGAAGCGGCCAATGACCGGATAGTTACGGCGGATGGCGTCTTCGTGCTGGTTAACGTCGAGGACAAACAGCACCGCAACGGTAACCGCGCCCGCAACGATGAGGGCGGCGAAAACGGAGTTGACCAGATCGAAGGACATGGGGCGGGCCTGACAAGTGACGAACGGATAAGGCGCGCAAAGAATAAGGGCAGCAACGGCGGTTGACCACCATTGCTGCCCTTGAAGCGAAAGTCAGACTGCGTTTTTAGAAGCGCAGTGGAACAGCCGTTTCCTTTCCGGCGTAGATTTGAACCTCAAAGACGTCCTGGTCCGTCTCGGTCCGGGCGTTGACTTCGTAGAGCCCCGGCTTGAGGTAGAGCACGCCGCTGGTCTCAACCGCGAACTTGGCGACGGTCTCGCCCTGATCGTTGTTGATGGTGGCAAAGAACACCCCGGCCGCACTCCCGGGCAAGCTCAGCGCCAGACGGCCCACGTCGATGTTGACGCGGCGGCTCATGGGATTGCGGCTATCGACTTGGGTCTGAAGATCCTGATCGAAGCCCGGCAGGCGCAAGCTGACGTCAAAGGTGCCGTCATAGGCGGGCAGCGGGATGCGCGCGCCGTTGCCGGCATCGCGGAAGCCCACAGCCTCCCCGCGCGACCCGCGCACAGTCCACTCCAGCTCCGGCAGCTCACCTTCAACCCCAGTGGCAAGCAGCACGATCAGCTCGTTGAGTTCGGCCGGAACCGCAATCGGCGCTGCCTCTTCAGGGATCGCGTTGGCGATGTCTTGAGCCTGGCTCAGCGGATCGAGGATGAAGCCGAGGTTCTGCCGCAGTGACTGCAGGGTCAGCAGGTAGGAATCCCGCTCGGCCACCAGCGCGGCGATATCAACCGGCTCTGTGGTGCCTTCAAAGGCGCCATAGTCCAGACTGCTAACGGTCAGTTGACGGTTGCGCAGGGCCTCGTCCAGTTCACCCTGCAGGCGCGCCACCTCGGTTTCCAGCCCGCCAACCTGGTCTTCAAGCTGCAGGATGATGCGGTCGCGTTCGATCACTTGGGTTTCCAGCGCGTCGATCTCGCCTTCCAGTCCGGCAATCTTGGTGTTCGCCGCTGCAAGTTCATCGTTCAGGCGCAGGTTTTCGTTCTCCGCGGCTTCCAGAGCCGCGGTCTTGGCGAAGATTTCCTCCTCTGCATCGTCCAGCAGCGCCCGCACGTTGGCCAGCTGCGCTTCACAGTCGTCGAGCGCGGCGCTGAGGTCTGCGATCGACGCTTCGGCGTCCTGCAGCACCGCGTTCAGGCGGGCAATCTCAGCCTGCGCCCGGGCCAGCTCGCTTTCCGCCCGGTCCGCGCGTGCGTTGGCGTCGTTGAGTTTGTCGGAGGCATCGCGCAGGGCGTCCAGCGATTTGTCGAGGGTTTCACGGAGAGCCTTTTCCGCACCGTCATCCTTGACGGCGATTGCTTTCACCGCCTTGCGGAAGCCGTCCACCAACTGATCGGCCCGGTCCGCACCGACATAGGTACCGCCGGTCAAGTCGGCGATACACCGGACGGCGTTGGCGTCGCGGTCGTTGAGGTCAAAGCCAATCACGTGCGCCGTAAGCTTGGCACCGGCGGCCTGCAACTCGCGGATCGTCCGGCAAGGGTCCACCCCGCAGCTTTCGATCCCGTCGGAAAGAACGATCAGGTTGGCATCCTGACCCCGGCTGTTGAAGTAGTTCGCCGCCGTGATCAGCGAGTTGCCCAGCGGTGTCTTTCCCACCGGGCGCTGGCGCGTGACCCAGTTACGCACCGTGCGGGTGCTGGTCTCACCGGGGCGGTACGCCAGTTCGATGTCGCGGCAATCACCTTTGCGACGGCGGCCGTAGGCGAGCACGCCCAGCTCCAGCGACTGGTTCCAATCATCGAAGTTGCGCTCGATGATGCTGTTGGAAATCTCGTACTTGGGACGACCGTTGATCGTGCCCCACATGGAGCCGGAAAAATCCACCACCAGCATGGCTTCAGGGCGGTCGGCGAACTGAGCTTCAGTGCCGAGCTGGGCAGCGGCTTGCCCGGCGAAAAGGAGAGGGAAGAAGGCGAAGACCGCGCCAGATAACAGCTTCGGGATCCGAAGCGCTGTTACCGGCCTTGGGGTAGAAAGCGGGACCAGCATCGGGTTGACCTTAACATCAGAATGTAATGCTCCGTGCGGGAGCATCCTCGGGGGCTTGGGCTGACTCTGTTTTGTAATAAATTCGCCTACAATTCTATCGCAATTTGGAACATCTGGAAAAATTATGCGAAAAAACGCAGAGTTTGGCCGCGTTGTTCCCCTTAGGGTAATCCTTATTCGAATATTGGTTGTGAGCTTGGGTCGAGCTGACTGCAAAATGAAAAGGGCGGCCCTCCCATTGGGGGCCGCCCTTGGCGTTGTTGTTCGACTCTAAGCATCTTTGGGCGTGCCAAAGAATGCCCGGTGGGGCGTCCTAGCCTTCCCCGCGCAGTTCCCGCAGACGCTCCTGCAAGTAACCGTCGGCGGTGTAACGCTCGGAGAGGACGACTTCCGGACGGGGGTGGCAGAACAGCGGCAGGCTAATCCTGCCGACGGTCTTGTCTGAGCCTTCCGGGTTCACGACGCGGTGCGTGGTCGAGGGGAAGTATCCGCCCGAGACTTCCTGCAGCATGTCGCCGATGTTGACGATCAGGTTGCCATAGTCGCACGGCACTTCGAGCCACGACCCATCAGTCGCCAGCACTTGCAGCCCCGGCTCGTTGGCCGCGGGCAGAATGGTGATCAGGTTGATATCTTCGTGCGCCGCTGCGCGGATCGCAGCCGGTTCTTCGTCCCCGGTCAGCGGCGGGTAGTGCAGAATGCGGAGCAGGTGCTTCGGACTGCCTTCGATCATCGCCGAAAGGGGTTCGGAGTAAAGCGCCGAAACCTCAGCGGGCGACTCATCCTCGATCCACTGCAGCAGTTCCGCCGCGAGCGACATGGCGTTGCTGTGGTAGGCTTGGGCGTCCGGGCGCAGGTCTTCGGGACAGACGTCGTCCGGGTAGAAGTGGAAGAATTCCTTGATGTCCTTAATGGTGTTGCCCTTGGCGGTCTCAGACATCGACTGCGGGTAAAAACCACCAACGCCATTGTTGGCGACCTTGAAGTCATTCTTGCGCGTTTCACCAAAGAAGCCGCGCCACTGGTCATAGATCCCCTGGACCTGAGTCTGCTTGAGCGGGTGGTTCTTGAGCACGCCGAAACCGGTGTCGCGCAAGGACTGGACAAAGTCCTGCTTGGCGGTCGGGCTGGTGTAATCGACTGCGACGAGTTCCATGTTGAAGCCTTTTTCAATAAATTGTGTCGTCTACACTAATGAAGACTCCTTTCCGCGCAACCTTGCAAGAGGGCGCGAATCCTTTCTTTGCGATGATTGCGGGGTTCGGTCCCAAAATCTGGTTGTTCCGTGCGCAAATATCCGAATCAGAGGCTTCCCAAGGACGAACATCTGCGCCTAGTGTGTCGCCATCTAAAACTGCTAGGGAGCGCTTTTATGCTTTCGTTGGGAAATCTGCCGACCACTGAGGTGATGCGTGAGGCCGACTTACACAGTCACATGCACCCCTTTACTGACCACGACGCTATAGGCACGGATGACTTGCGGGTCATTACGTCGGCCAGCGGGGTTTTCATCGGCGACAGCGAAGGCAACCAGATCCTCGACGGTATGGCGGGGCTCTGGTGCGTGAACATTGGCTACGGCCGGACTGAGATCAGCGAGGCTGCTGCCCGCCAGATGTCGCAGCTGCCTTACTACAACACCTTCTTCAAAACCACGCATCCCCCGGTGATTGCGCTGGCTGAAAAGCTGCGTGCGCTGACGCCGGAGGGGATCAACAAGTTTATGTTCGGCACCTCCGGTTCGGACAGCAACGACACGATCATCCGGCTGGCTCGCACCTACTGGGCCGGTCGTGGTAAGCCGGGCAAGACGATCATGATCGCCCGGCACAACGCCTACCATGGCTCCTCCATGGCGTCGGCCTCGCTGGGCGGTATGGGCTTCATGCACGCGCAGGGCGGGCTGCCGATCCCTGACATCCACCATATTGGCCAGCCTTATTGGTTCGATGAGGGCGGAGACATGGACCCTGAGGCCTTTGGTCTGATGCGCGCGCGCGAGTTGGAGCAGGCGATTGATGCGCTGGGCGAGGATCGGGTCGCGGCCTTTATCGCGGAGCCTATTCAGGGCGCAGGCGGTGTGATTGTGCCGCCCAAGACGTACTGGCCTGAGGTGAAACGGATTTGTGAGGAGCGGGAAATCCTGTTCGTCGCGGATGAAGTGATCTGCGGCTTTGGTCGCTTGGGCACCTGGTTTGGTTCCCAGTTCTTTGACCTGCGCCCGGACATGATGGCGATGGCCAAAGGTTTGAGCAGTGGTTACCTGCCCATTGGCGGCGTGGGTCTGACCGACGAAATTTACGACGGCGTCAGCCAGATGGGAGAGTTCGCTCACGGCTACACCTATTCCGGTCACCCGGTGTCGGCAGCGGCCGCGCTGGCCAACCTCGAAATCCTCGAAGGCGAGGGCATCGTTGATCGCGTCGGCTCACACACCGCCGCTGTTTTTGCTGAGAAGTTTGCCAAGTTGGGGGATCACCCTTTGGTGGGCGAGGCTGTAACACTGGGCCTGCTGGGCCGGTTGGAGCTTGTTCCCGATGCCGCCAGCGGCTCGCGCCGTCGCTTTAACGACGTTGGCACCGTAGGCGGGATCTGTCGCGAGCACTGCTTCCGCAACAATCTGGTGATGCGAGCGGTGCGGGATTCGATGATTTGCAGCCCGCCGCTGATCATTTCTGACAGCGAAATCGACATGCTCGTCGAGCGGGCGTGGAAGGCTTTGGACCTGACCGCCGCTGACATTGCGGACCAGATGGCGTGAGGGAGATGAGTCATGAGCGAACTTCCTCCAACGCTGGAACCCGAAATAACGCTTGAAGAGTCGCCTGATCTGGTCTCTGGCCGGATGAGTGAGCTGCGCAACTGGGCCAAGGAAAAGGGTGTCGAAGAGGTCGAGTGTCACACACCTGACTTCGCCGGGATCGCGCGGGGCAAGTTGATCCCCGCCGCCAAGTGGTTCAAGGGCGTGCAGACCCGTCTGCCAACGTCGGTATTCTTTGCGACCATTACCGGCTCTTATGCCGACAGCCCGCACCGCGAGTTGTGGTCTGATGCGGATATGATCCTCAAGCCCGAGCTAACCACGGCGGCGTCCCTGCCGTGGGCGGCCGTGCCGTCGATCCAGGTGATTCACGACGTGGTTGATCTCGACGGCAAGCCGATCGATTTCGCGCCGCGCTCGGTGCTGCGCCGGGTGCTGTCGCAGTACCGCGATCTGGGCTGGCACCCAATCATTGCGCCTGAGCTCGAATTCTACCTGACCAAGCCGAACACCGACCCCGATCTGCCCTTGGAACCGCCCCAAGGCCGTTCGGGCCGGACGCAGCGGACCAATCAGGCGTTCTCCATGCAGGGGATCGACGAATATGAGTCGGTGATCGACCACATCTACGATTTTGCCGAAGCGCAGGGCGTGGAGATCGATACGATCATCCAGGAATTCGGCCCGGCGCAGTTGGAGGTCAATCTGGTGCACGGAGACGCCATGGATAAGGCTGATGAGGTCTTTATCTTCAAGCGGACCGTGCGCGAGGCGGCGCTGCGCTGTGGGTGCTACGCGACCTTTATGGCCAAGCCGATCGAAGGCCACGCGGGCAACGCCATGCACATCCACCAATCGGTGGAAGACATCGATAGCGGCGAGAACATCTTCAGCGATGCAAGCGGCGACCCGACGGATTACTTCCGCTGGTTCATCGGCGGGCAGCAGCAGTTCTCCTACGCAACGTCCGCGCTGTGGGCGCCTTATGTGAACTCCTACCGCAGGCTGGTGCCGGACATGTCCGCGCCGATCAACCTCGAATGGGGCTATGACAACCGCACCACGGGCTTGCGCATCCCACGCTCCGGGCCGCGCAACCGGCGGGTGGAAAACCGGCTGATCGGGGCGGACACGAACCCTTATCTGGCGATTGCGGGGTCGCTGGCTGCTGGCCTGATCGGGATCCGCAACAAAATCGAGCCGCGTGCACCGGTCGAAGGCAACGGCTTCGCCGGTGGCCGTGCGCTGCCTTACTCTTTGCTCGAAGGACTCGATGCCTTTACCCAAAGCGAGGAGCTGGCTGACGTGCTGGGGCAGAAGTTCATCGACATGTACGCGGCGCTCAAGTTCGAGGAATATGACGCCTTCATGCAGGTGATCAGCCCTTGGGAACGTCAGCACCTGTTGCTCAATGTCTGACCGGCGCTCGCTGCTTTACCGCAACGATACCGAAGGCGCTTTCCCCCCGTCCTACTATGCTGCCACGGCCCGGGGCATGGTGGAGCGTCCTTCGCTGTCGGGCACGGTTGAGGCGGATGTCTGCATCATTGGTGCTGGTTTCACCGGGCTGAGTGCGGCCTTGCATTGTGCCGAGCGCGGACGCTCGGTGGTGGTGCTCGACGCGCATCGCGCTGGCTGGGGCGCCTCTGGACGCAACGGCGGGCAGGCGGGTGCTGGGCAGCGCATCGATCAGGACGATCTCGAAGCGCTGATCGGGGTTGAGGACGCGCACAAGGCCTTTCGCATTGGCATCGAGGCGCCGCAGCTGGTTCAGAGCCTCGCGGAACGGCTGAACATTGCCATCGGCTACAAGCCCGGTATCCTCCACTTCAACCATCGCGCACGCTTTGACGCGCACAGCCGGGTCTATGCGAGCAAGCTGCAGGACGAGTACGGCTACGCGCAGATCCGTTTTGTCGAGCGGGAAGAGATGGCGGAGATGCTGGGCGCGGCGGGCGCGTTCGGCGGGACGCTGGATTGGGGCGGGGGGCACTGCCATCCGCTCAACCTCGCGCTGGGACTGGCCCGGGCGGGGGAGGCTGCCGGGGCGCAGATCTTCGACCGCTCAGCGGTGGTCCGTGTGGACCGTGGCGACCCGCACGTGGTGCAGACCGCCGGTGGGCAGGTCAGGGCCGGGCGCGTGCTCTACGCCTGCAACGGCTATCTCAGCGGACTGGAGCGGCAAACAGCTGCTCGGGTCATGCCGATCAACTCCTTTGTGGTAGCGACGGAGCGGCTGGGGGAGGAGCAGGCGCGGGCGCTGATCCGTGATGATGTCGCGGTCGCGGACAGCCGCTTTGTGGTGAACTATTTCCGGATGAGCGCCGACCACCGGCTTCTGTTTGGTGGCGGGGAGACCTACGGCTATGGCTTCCCGGCGTCGATCCCCAACTTTGTCAGGCGACCCCTGCGAGAGGTGTTTCCCCAGCTCGCCGACGTGAAGATCGATTATGGATGGGGCGGGACACTGGGGATTACCATGCCGCGCCTACCGGATTTTGCCGACTTGGGCGGGGGGATCGTCTCGCTCTCGGGCTTCTCGGGTTCGGGGCTGGCCATGGGGACCATGGCGGGAAAGATCTTTGCGGACATGCTCGATGGTGATGCTTACGACTTTCGGGTCATGCAACGCATCCCGGTCCCGCCCTTCCCCGGCGGGGGACGCTGGCGGCAGGGTATCCTGTTCGCCGCCATGACGTGGTATGCCTTTCGGGACCGGTTTTGACTGCGCTGCAACCGAGCCGAACCGAGACGATGGTTGGGTGAACGGAAGGAGGGCGCAGCCCGACCGACGGCGCAGCCGGCGAGCTTGCGCGGGATCGAAGTGCGGGGCGAAGCTCCAAGCGAAGATCACGCCACCCCTTTTTGCCGATCGCTCTAAGGTGAGATTACCCCAGACCGCCAAGGACATTGTGGTGGCGTCCCTTCCGTTCGCGCTTCGCGCTCACTGCAGGACCGCGCAAGCTCGGCGGCGCAGCCGACGAACTTGCGCGTGATTGGAGCGATGGGGCGAAGCCCCGTCGTGGAAATCGCGCCACCAATTGCTTCTCAGCCCAGCACAGCTTAGTTTTACGGTCATGCGAGGCTTGGCTTTCGCGTCCATCAACCCCTTTTCCCCAAGCAACACCGATCGAGGCCAGAAATGAGCGACACCGCCAGCGACACCCTCCCTGCAAGCGCCCAGACGGGAACGCCGACGGGCAGTGAGCCTTTGATGGATCAGGCCTGGCGCAAGCAGAGCGTTAAGGGGACGGCCTACGAGCTGACATACGCCGGTGCGCTCTCCTTCCTGCGCCGCGCCTACTCCCGCACGCTTGACGGGGTGGATATTGCCGTTTCCGGCGTACCCTTTGACAGCGCGGTGACCAACCGGCCCGGTACCCGACTGGGGCCCCGGGCCGTTCGGGCGGCGTCGACCCAGTTGGCGGAGTTGAACAGTTTTCCCTTTGGCTTCGATCCCTTCGACACCCTCGGCGTCGTAGACTTTGGCGATTGCATGCTCGACCCGCACTCGCCTCAGACCATCGCCGACGCCATCACCGATCACGCCCGCAGTATCCTTGCCACCGATACCGCCATGCTGACCATCGGCGGCGACCACTTTGTCGCTTACCCACTGATTAAGGCCCACGCTGAGAAGCATGGCCCTGTGGCGCTGCTGCAGTTTGATGCGCACTGCGACACGTGGGCCAGTTCCGGGCCACTGGACCACGGCACCATGTTCCTAACGGCTGTCAATGAAGGCCTGATCGATGTCGAACACTCGATCCAAGTGGGATTGCGCACGCACAATGACATCGACGTAGGCATGCAAGTGCTCGACGCGCGCTGGTTCCACCGCAACGGTATCGACGCGACCCTTGAGGCGATCCGCGCGCGGGTCGGGGATCGGCCGGTTTACCTGAGCTTTGACATCGACGTCCTCGACCCTGCCTTTGCGCCCGGCACGGGCACCCCGGTTAGTGGCGGGTTGGCCACCTGGCAGGCTCTGGAGTTGATCCGGGGGCTGGGTGAGGTCAACATGGTCGGCATGGATCTGGTCGAGGTCTCACCCGCCTATGATCACGCCGAAATCACCGCCATCGCCGCCGCGACAGTGGCCTACGATTGGCTGTGTGTCATGGCGCAGCGCCGTCAGCTGGGGCTGTGGTAGCTCAGCCTCCATCCCAACAAACCCTCACCCAAACCCACAACCAATCGATTGCCCCCTCTCGAACCCCCATCAGCAAGGATTGTACGTCGTGAACATCGGTATTCTGATCTGCGGGCACTTCGTGGATGAAATCAAAGCAACCTACGGCACTTACCGAGACCTTTACGCGGAACTGCTGGGCTCGGATTACCGCTGTACGCCTTACTTTGTTGTCGATGGTGAGATGCCGAATGCAGTCACGGAACAGGACGCTTGGCTGATTTCAGGCTCGCGTTCGGGGGCCTATGAGGATCTGCCGTGGATACCACCGCTCGAAGTTTTCCTGCGTGAGGCCTTTGCCGCCAGCGTGCCGCTGGTCGGCATTTGCTTCGGCCATCAGGTGCTGGCTCAAGCGCTGGGAGGACGGGTGGAAAAGTTCGAAGGCGGGTGGTCCTTTGGTCCTGTGGACTACGGCTTCACCGACGGCAGCACGCAAACCATCGTCGCCGTTCATCAGGATCAGGTCACAGCCCCGCCCCCCGGTGCCAGCGTCATCGCGCGCACCGATTTTTGCGCCTACGCCGGGCTGGCCTACGCAGACAAAGCCCTGAGTTTCCAGCCGCACCCGGAATTCAGCAGCCAGTTCATCGCTGATTTGACCGACGTCTATGCCGACCGCCTCACCCCCGAGGTGATCGAGCGCGCGCGGCAGGTGATCGACAAGCCGCTGGACCGGGATCGCATGGCCGATCAAATCCGTGCCTTCCTGCAGACCCGCGCGACCCCGCCTGCCATGGCCAACAGCGGCGCGCCCAGCGCTCTGTCCCCTACGGTCCCCGCCACGCCATGGTAAAGTTCGGCGCTCAACGGCTGGAGCCGCTGTTCCGCATCGGGCTCAAGCCGCTCGATCTGGCGCAGTGGTTCGAGATTGATGCTGACCTCGCCGCTTACCGCGCCGAAAAAGACCGCCTGAGCGCCGCCGAAGGCGCAGCCGTGTTCCGCCACGAGCCGGGTACAGAAGCCGCTCAAGCCGAGGTCCGCGCGCTCATCCGTGCCAATCTCGCCGACCATCACCCGACCATCGGTGTACCGGAGGACGGCGGCGCGGCCGACCTGCTCGAAGCCGCGCGCATGGTGCAGGAGGATCTGCTGCTGCTGCGCCGGGATGACAGCGGTTGGCGCTTGGTCGCTGCGACCTTGCACTTTCCTTCCAGCTGGTCGCTGGCCGAAAAGTTTGCCCTGCCGCTCGATCAGATCCACGGCAACGTTCCGTCCTTTGGTCCAGGCACCCGCAACGCCAGTCTGATGGCGCGGATTTTTGATGGCCTCAAAGTCGAGCAGCCGGTGCAGCGGATGAATTGGAGCCTTTATCCGACCGACACGCTCCACCACCCCTATTCCGCGCGCAGTCGAGAAGCCAATCCCGACCGCCACAGCATCGATGCCGCGTCCTTCATTCGGGTCGAGCGTCAGACCCTGCGCAAGCTGCCTGAGAGCCGCGATATCCTGTTCACGGTGCGGATTTACCTTGATCCTCTGGCAGCACTTGCCCGCCATCCGGGCGCGCTGGAGAAGCTGCGCGCTTACGTGCTGGCATTGACCCCAGAGGAGCGCGATTACAAGGGCCTGCGCACGTCGATTGACGACGTTGTTGCTGTGATTGACAGCCTTGGTGCCGATGCTTCGGACGCGCCATGAGGGGGCCGCTGCCGGCGGTCTTTGAGGACTGGTTTGCCCGGCGCGGCTGGCAGGCCCATGACCATCAGTTGCAAATGCTCGACGCCGCGCGGGCCGGGAAGTCGGCGTTGTTGACCGCGCCGACCGGGGGCGGGAAGACGCTGGCCGGGTTTCTGCCGTCGCTGGTCGAGCTGGCCGAGAGCCCCGACTTTGAAGGGCTGCACACGCTCTATATTTCGCCGCTCAAGGCGCTTGCCACCGACATCCGCCGCAATCTGGAGACCCCGCTTTCTGAAATGGGTCTCGCAATCACGGCCGAGAGCCGGACCGGCGACACCCCGGCCAACCGCCGCACCCGGCAGCGTGAGAACCCGCCCAACATCCTGATGACGACGCCGGAGAGTCTTGCCCTGTTGCTGTCGTTCGAGGACAGCGATCGGATCTTCGCCAATCTGCGTTGCGTCATTCTCGACGAGCTGCACGCGCTGGCCCCGAACAAGCGCGGGGTGCTGCTCAGTCTGGGGCTGGCGCGCCTGCAGACGCTTGCGCCCAATCACCGTCGCGTCGGCTTGTCTGCAACCGTGTCCGAACAGCAAGTTTTGCTCGATTGGCTCTCCCCCGATGCGCGCCCTTCGGACCGTGTTGTGCACGTGCAGGGACGGCCCCGTAAAAAGCCGGATATCCGGATCCTCACCCCTGAAGATCATATTCACATGCCTTGGTTGGGACACATGGGCGTGCACGCGATGGAAGGGGTCTACAGCCTGATCCGAGACGCGGCCATGTCGATCGTTTTCGTCAACACCCGCGCGCAGGCCGAGCTGTGCTTTGCCGAGCTGTGGCGGCTGAACGAAGACGGTCTGGCCATCGCCATGCATCACGGCAGTCTGGAACGCGAGCAGCGCCGCCGGGTGGAGGCGGCGATGGCGGCGGGGACATTGCAGTCCGTGGTCGCGACGTCCTCGCTCGAGCTGGGCATCGACTGGGGGGACGTTGATCTGGTTGTGCAAGTCGGCGCGCCCAAAGGGGTCAGCCGCCTGATGCAGCGCATTGGCCGCGCCAACCACCGCTTTGATGAGGCCAGCCGCGCCGTTCTGGTCCCGGCCAACCGGTTTGAAGTGCTGGAGTGTCAGGCCTGTATGGACGGGGTTTTTGCCGAAGAGCTCGACGGCGACCCGATCCGCGACGGAGGCTTGGATGTGCTCGCTCAGCATCTGATCGGCATGAGCTGTGCGTGGCCCTTCCACCCCGATGCGCAATACGCTGAAGTCATCAGAGCGCGGCCTTTCCGCGATCTGGCGCGCAAGGACTTCGACGATACGCTGGCCTTTGTCACCGACGGTGGCTATGCCCTGCGCGCCTATGACCGGTTTAAGCGCATGGTGACGCTGGGCGATGGGCGGCGCGGGATCGCGGATCAGCACCACGCCAAGCGCTACCGCATGAACATCGGCACCATTGTCGAGGCAACCACGCTCAAGGTCCGCTTGGGCAACGGTTTCGGCAAGGCGCTGGGAGAGGTTGAGGAGCTTTTCGCCAATGGCTTGCGGCCCGGCGATACCTTTATCTTCGCCGGTCGTTTGCTGGAATTTATCAAGATCGACGAAACCAGCCTGATCTGTCGCGCCGCCCATCGCAGCGTGCGCGAACCTGCGGTCCCGGCCTACGGCGGCGGGCGGCAGCCACTGACGACCAACCTCGCCGATCGCGTCCGGGTCATGCTTGAAGACCCCGGCGAATGGCCCAAGCTGCCCGACCCGGTGCGCGAGTGGCTGCAACTGCAGCAGGTCAAGTCCCGGCTGCCGAGCGCAGACTCGCTGCTGGTCGAGACCTTCCCCCGCGCCGACCGCCAGTATCTGGTCGCCTACTGTTTTGAAGGCCGCAATGCGCATCAGACCCTGGGCATGCTGCTGACCAAGCGGCTGGAGCGCTTTGGCTACGCGCCGCTGGGGTTCGTTGCCTCAGACTACTGCATCGCAACATGGTCCCTCCGCGTGCCGGAAACGCGGGAGCAGGTCGAAGAGCTGTTCGATCAAGACATGCTCGGCGACGATCTCGAAGCGTGGATGGACGAGAGCACCATGCTCAAGCGCACCTTCCGGCGCTGCGCTGTCATCGGCGGGCTGATTGAACAGAATGTCATGGGGCCCAAGAAGAACCGGCGGCAAGTGACCTTCAACAACGACATCATCTACGACGTCCTGCGTCGGCACGAGCCTGACCACGTTCTGCTCCGGGCTACGCGACAGGATGCGGCGGGCGGGCTGACGGACGTGCGCCGGCTCGCGGACATGCTGGTGCGGTTTCAGGGGCGGATCGACCATGTGCCGCTGGGCCGGGTCTCCCCGATGGCGGTGCCCGTTATGCTCGACATCGGCCGGGAAGGGGTCGCCTCTGCCAGCTCCGCGCCGGATGAAATCCTCGACTCAAGTGCCGCCGCGCTGATTGACGAAGCGGTGGGAGATGATACTGAACTGACCAGCACCATGGATATGGACGCCATGGCGCAGGCCCTTGCCGCCGATAGCCAAAGCAGAACCCGAAGGCCATGACCGATATCCGCTTTTACCACCTCACCCGTTCGCGGCTCGAAGATGCGTTGCCGGTGATGTTGCTGCGAACCCTGCAACGGGACGCTCGGGCAGTTGTGCGCTTTGCTGATGCGCAGCGGTTGGGCGATCTGGATGAGTGGCTGTGGACCTTCGACGATGCCGAATTCATCCCCCACGGCCACGCCGTCGGAGAGCCTTCTGCACCGGCAGAAGCAGAAGGAACCGACCCCGTCGCGGGTGCCGAAACTGAGACCGGCACGGGGGCTTTGCAGCCGGTCTGGCTGACGCTGGGCCTCGATAATCCCGGTGGGGCCGGCTACTTGTTCATCACCGACGGCGCGCCGGCTGACGGGCTGGAGGGCTTTGAGGTTTGCTCGATCCTCTTCGATGGCCGGGTTGAGGCGTCGGTCCAAGCAGCGCGCGAGCGCTGGGCAGCGATCAAGGCCATGGAAGGCGAGCACAGCCTAAGCTATTGGCAGCAAAACCAGCGCGGCGGGTGGGAAAAGCGACAGTAGCGCGCATCAACCGGCGGTTCGCAGCCGGGAAGCGTTGAGTTCGTTGGCTAAACTCGCTAGGACACTTCCATGAAACCCGTCTTTCATCCTGACAGTACCAGCGGCACTGCCTCTGCTCCTTTCCCGTCCGGGGTCTGGACGCAGAAGAACGGTGCGCCTGCCAGCGAGGTTGTTGTGACGCGAGGAAAGCGGCCCAAGCGGCCTGCTCCGGGGCATTTTGGGACCATTGAGCCGCGCGACCGGGACGAAGTCCTGCGCCCGCTCTATCCCGCCTTACCCGAACAGGATGCCGGTTGATGGCCCAGCGTGACAGTCCGACCAAAGGGTTCCTTCTCGACACCGCCGTGCTGGTCTGGTTCGTTAATGGTGATGATCGGCTATCGGCTCAGGTGGTGGACATGCTCCAACACACCGAAGCGCCGGTCTACCTCTCTGCCGCGTCGATGTACGAGCTGGCCTTCAAATACGCGCAAGGTAAAGTCCCCGAGGCCGAACCGCTGATCGAGCGCTTCAAGCAGGTGAAGTTTCTCTACCATCTTTCTGAACTGGACGTGACCTGCGCCGCTGCGCGTTTGGCGGCCAGCTTCGAGCGCGACAGCGACGTCTCCGACCCCCTACGCAACATGGTTGCTGCGCAGGCGATGACCGAGGGGCTGGTGCTGGTGACGACCGACGATTGTGACGATCTGCTGGGTCTGGAATACCTGTCCGCGATGGCCTAAGCCGCCGCTGCGCCTTCGGCTGCTTCGAGTTCGGCTTCCAGTTCCAGCCAGTGGTTTTCGGCCTCTTCGAGCATCTTTTCCAGCTCCCCAAGCTTCTTTTGCCACGCCGGGACTTTGGCCGATTTGACGGGGTCGCTGTAGACTTCGGGATCGGCGAGCAGGGCGTGGCCCTTGCCGATTTCGGATTGGATCTTTTCCACCCGCGCTTCCGCTGCAGCGACTTTGTTCTTGAGCGGCTTGAGCGCCGCACGGGCAGCGGCGGCGGCTTGGCGGACTTTCTTGCGGTCTTCGGCGCTCTGGCCATCGTCGCCACCGGCTGACCCCGCGCCTGAGCCGTTACCAGCGGCCTTCACCGGCGTGCGGCTATCCCGCTGGGCGTTGCGGCGTTCTGAGAGCAGTTCCTTGCGATAGTCGGCCATGTCGCCTTCAAACCGCTCCACCCGTCCATGGCGGACGATCCACAGGCGGTCGGCGGTCAGTTCGACCAGATGGGGGTCGTGGGTCACCAGAATGATCGCGCCGTCAAAGCCGTTCATTGCCTGCACCAGCGCCTGACGGCTATCAACGTCGAGGTGGTTGGTCGGCTCGTCCATCAGGATGATGTGCGGCGCTTCCCGGCTGATCAGGGCAAACAGCAGGCGCGCTTTTTCCCCGCCTGAGAGGTTGCCGATCTTGGTTTCCGCCTTGTCCTCACCAAAGCCAAAGCGCCCGAGCTGCGAGCGAACCTGCGTTTCCGTGGCCTTGGGCATGAGCTTCTTGAGCGTCTCTAGCGGGCTGCTGTCGAGCGAGAGTTCGTCGGCCTGATGCTGGGCGAAGTAGCCGATCTTCAGCTTGCCCGACTTCTGCACCAGCCCTTCGCGCACTTTGAGCCGCCCGGCGAGCACCTTGAGCAGCGTGGATTTGCCGTTCCCGTTCGCACCGAGCAGCGCGATCCGGTCGTCGCTGTCAATGCGCAGGTTCACGCGCTTGAGCACAGCCGGGTCATCGCCGTAACCGATGTCGCCGTTGTCGATGGTGAGCAGCGGGGAGGCGAGGGTCTGCGGGGTGGGGAAGTCAAAGGTGACGGTCCACTCATCAGCGACTGAGGCGATGGGCTGCATCTTGGCCAGCATCTTCAGCCGCGACTGCGCTTGTGTCGCCTTGGACGCCTTGTAGCGGAAGCGGTCCACGAAGCGCATGATGTGCGCCCGCTGGGCTTCCTGCTTCTCCCGGTGCTTGGCGGCGAGGGCCATTCGTTCGGCGCGGGTCTTTTCAAAGAAGTCGTAATTGCCTTTGTACGCCGTCAGCGTCTTGGCTTCGAGGTGGATGATGTCGGTCACCACGGAGTTCAGCAGCGTGCGGTCGTGGCTGACGATCAGGATCGTGCCGCGATAGGCCTTCAGGTAAGCCTCCAGCCACAGGGTCGCTTCCAGATCGAGGTGGTTGGTCGGCTCGTCGAGCAGCAGCAGATCAGGCTGCGTGAACAGCAGCGCCGCCAGCGCCACCCGCATGCGCCAACCCCCTGAAAAATCTGAGCATGGCCGCGCCTGCGCCTCTTCGCTGAACCCCAGCCCGGCAAGAATGCGGGCGGCGCGGGAGGGTGCGGCGGCGGCGGAGATGTCTTCAAGCCGTGCATGAATATCGGCGATCCGCTCGGGCGGCGTGTCGGCGCTGTCCAGTTCGGCAAGCAGGGACGTGCGCTCGGTATCGGCTGCGAGAACTGTGTCGATGAGCGACTGTTCACCCCCCGGCGCGTCCTGCGTGGTCATGCCCATGGACCAGCGCGCCGGGATCTGAACATTGCCTTCGTCCGCGCCGATTTCACCGGCGATCAGCCGCAGCAGCGTGGACTTGCCCGCGCCATTGCGCCCGACCAGACCGATGCGATGGTTGGGGTAGAGCGTCGCGGAGCAGCCGGTCAGGATTGGCCGCCCGGCAATGCGATAGGTGAGGTTCGAGATCGACAGCATGCCAAGGGTTTACGGCTCGTCTTTCCTCAGAACAAGGGTGCTCTTCTCAATCGGCGTTGGACCTTCGCGCAAGGAAGCCTTAGAGCGGCGTCAATTGTAATTCTTTGTTCAGGGGACCCCACCATGGAACGCACTTTCTCCATCATCAAGCCAGACGCAACCAAGCGTAACCTCACCGGCGCGATTAACGCCATGATCGAAGGCGCAGGCCTGCGCATCGTCGCTCAGAAGCGCGTGCACATGACCCAGACTCAGGCTGAGCGCTTCTACGCGGTTCACTCTGAGCGTCCTTTCTTTGGCGAGCTGGTTGAGTTCATGATGTCTGCGCCGGTTGTTGTGCAGGTGCTCGAAGGCGAGAACGCTGTGGCGCGCTACCGCGACGTCATGGGCGCGACCAACCCTGCGGAAGCCGCAGAAGGCACCATCCGCAAGGCACACGCTGAGTCCATCGGCGAAAACTCCGTGCACGGTTCTGACTCCGCTGACAACGCGGCGCTGGAAATCGGCCAGTGGTTCTCTGAAGCTGAAATCGTCGGCTAAGGCGCTCTGACCCGACCGCGCCGTTCGCGCGCGGTCAGGTCACGAAGACGCCATAAGAAAAAGGCGCCGCTCCCCCGCGGGAAGCAGCGCCTTTTTTGTGTCTTTAGGCTTGGCAGCGCCTCGGCGCGCCGTTGCGGTCTTAGGCGAACAGGCCCAGGAACCAAGCGCCGATCATCCACAGGATCCCGAACACGCCAAAGCCCAAGGTCATCAGGACGCCAGTGGCCAGCGAGCCGCCCATGAAGATAAAGGCGATGACCATGACGATCGTGGTCACGATCACCAGCGGCACAGGAACGCCAAACAGGGCTGCGAGCAGCAGCAGCACAAAGCCGCAGAACAGCGACATCACGCGCGAATTCGCCATCATGCCGGCAAAGGTGGTTTTGTGAGCCTCGGAGGCCAGTTCGTGGTCGGACATGTCTCGCTCAATCCTCGAAAGTGTTGGCGGTGGTTAAATGCTGGTTTCCTAAATAGCCGCGTCTAAATGCCTCTGCAACCGCTCATACAGGGCCGGAGGGGCAAGCTGGTGCAAGCGTGCCCTTTGCTGGGCGCAAGGGCGCAACTTTTGACATGCCAAGGCCACGACAATGCACTAAAACCTAAGGGAATGGGCGGGGGCCTCATCGCGGATTATCAGGGACACTCCATGTCTGGGCTTACATCGCTGGTGCAGAAATCTGGCCTCGCCGCCACTGTCTTTGGCGCTTTCGTGCTTGTTGCCGGGACGCCGTCGCTGGTGGCCGCGCAAGAAGTCTGGCCGGGCTACTTCGTCGATAACATCGAGACCAAGGCCGTCGCCGGTACAGGCGTTGAGGCGCAGGACATTGCCTTTCGCAACGCCCAACTCGCGGGCCTGCGCGAGGTCTCCGCCCGCATGGTCTGCGCCGACAGTCAGGGCCTGCTGCGGATCCCCAGCGACACCGACCTTGCCGCCATGGTGCAGTCAACCGAGCTGACCGACCAGAAGATCATCGGCAACAGCTACTCGGGCCTGCTCAACATCGCCTTTGACCCGGCCAAGGTTCGCGCCTACTTCGCCGCGCAGCAAGCGCCCTTCGCCGCTAATCCCGCGCCTCGGATGCTGGTGCTGCCGATCCTGCGGATCGATGACGGCCCTGCCTTGTTGTTCGAGGACAACCCTTGGATGCCCATCTGGTCCGATGGCCCGGATCGAACCCTGCTGCAGACCTTTGACATCCCCCAAGGCGATGAAGAAGACCGCGCGACCTTTGACGCCGAACTGCCGTCGCGCTCTGCGGCGGAGTTCCTGATTGCCAAGTACGGGTTCACCAGCGGCCTGGTTGCCGCCGCCCAAGTGCTGAGCAGCCCTGAAGGCGCGCCAGCAGAAATCACCATCCAATCCGTGCGCATCGGCGAGGGCTTTGGCCCGGCGCAGATCGATGTCTCCTTACTTGCAGAGGAGGAAGAAACCCTCGACGCGCTGCTCTATCGCGGTGCGCGCGCGGTGCAGGAACAGGCCTCAGCCGCGTTCTGCGAGGGCAACAAGACAGCGGTGGAGGCGGTCTTCGCCATCAACGTGGTGGTCATTGGGACTGATATTCCCGGTTGGGTGCAGATCGAAGAACTCCTGCGCGCCCACACCAGCATCAAGACGCTCTCGATCATCGGCCAGCGCGAAGGCGCGCTTGATGTCTCCGTGGAGTTCGTTGGCAGCCTGCTCGATTTGCAGCAGGTCTTCCGTTCGGTCCGGTTCCGGTTCGAAGCCTATACCACCCAGCAAGTCCAGTCGGACGCGATACAGGTGTTCTTCTTTGCGCAGCCGGACTTTCAGCCGCTGCCGCAAAACGTGCGCATCCTGCCCCTCGCGGACATCAAGCTGGCCAACTGATGGCGGGGTGAACGTGACGGCAGGGGGGGCAACAGCGACGGGGTCGCAAGGGGTTTTGGGGTTTGACCTCGACCCCGCACCACAGCTTTCGCGTCAAGCTTTCGCGGTGACCGAAGCGAACCAGGCCGCCTTTGCGCTGGTGCAGGCGTGGCCCAACTGGCCGGTGCCGTTCCTCAACCTGCATGGGCCCGGTGGTTCAGGGAAATCTCACCTCGCACGAATTTGGGCCGAGCGCGCGGGTGCGCAGGTCAGTGGGCTTTCCGGGCTGGACGCCGTACAGCCGGGCCAAGCCGTGGTCATCGACGATATTGTCCAACTTAGCCAAGCCGAGCAAACCGCGCTGTTTCACCTCTATAATCGCATGATCGGCGGCGGGGTGGGCGGTTCGGGTGTGCTGCTGGTCAGCGAGCAGCCGCTGAGCCGACTTGTCGTGGCAACGCCAGACCTCGCTTCACGCTTGCGGGCGGTGCCGGGGGTAGAGATTGCCGCGCCGGACGATGCCCTGCTGCAAGCCGTTTTGCGCAAGCGCTTTGATGATCGGCAGTTGGGTGTTGAACAAGCGGTGATCGACTATCTTCTTAGCCGCATCGACCGCTCCTTTACGGCGCTGGTAGCCGTGGTTGACGCGCTGGACAGCCGCGCCTTTGCCCAGCAG
>CBFHUI010000025.1:0-30134 GCA_965658725.1 Alphaproteobacteria bacterium
AATTGGTTGGGCCGCAGGCAAAGGTCAGGACGGGCAGGCGGTTCACCTGATCCGCCGAAATCAGCGTCCCGTCGTTCTTGGTGAAGTAGAGCGGACACTGGAGGTCCAGTTCCTTGGCCAACGCAAGAAAGGAGTCCACCACTTCTGCTGCCAACGGGCGGAGCGCGCCGTTGATGATTGCAGCGTTTTCCCGCTCCAGCAGGCCCAGACGTCCAATGTCGGTGCTCTTCGTCACGGACTGGTCAGGGAAGGCCTCAGCGATGATGTCAAACGCCTGTTGCTCCATATCGGAGCGCACGGTGGAAAAGACGCTGCTCAGCGCGATCTCGGTAATCCCCTCGGCGCGCAGGTCGGTGACGGCTTGCAGCAGTTCGTCCCGGTTCAGCGCCGCGATCTCGCGGCCATCCATCTCATAGCCGCCGTGGATCAGGCGGTAACGCCCGTCGAGCCCCTCGATCAGATCGTTCGGCCAATCCGAGAACGGGGGAATGCTGGCACCAGAAGGCAGGCAGATGCGGATCACCCCAGTCGGCGCAAGGTCGCGCCGGCGCACCAGCGCGTTGACGAAGTGGGTGGTGCCGACCATGAGCGCGCCGATATCGCTGACCTTCCCGCTGGCTTCCTCCATCGTCGCCGACAGGGCATTGCGCACGCCGGAAATGATGTCTGGCGTGGTCAGGCGCTTGGAACCAGCAACGAACTCGCCGCCGTTCATAATCACGGCATCAGTGTTCGTACCGCCAACATCAACACCAATTCGGATCATGATTTTTTCCTCCTAAGCTCGTCTGTTCTTGGTCCAGGTATCGACGGCAACCGCCATGATGATCACCGCACCCTCGATCAGCCGCTGCCAGATCGGGTCGATCTGCAGCAGGTTGAATCCGTTGTTGAGGAAGGCGAGGAAGAAGGCGGCTGTTGTTGTCCGCCAGATGGCACCCTGGCCCCCGGCAATCGATGTTCCCCCCACGATCACAGCTGTCAGCACGGCGAACACAAAGCTGAAGTCGTCCGAAGGCTGTGCTGAAATCGAGCGGGAGGAGTTGAGCACACCGGCCAGCGCGGCCGCAGCACCCAGCAGCAGAAAGGCCGTCGTCTGCACTCGGTTCACCGCAACACCGGCCAACCGCGCCGCTTCCATATTGCCGCCCACCGCAAACACGTTGCGCCCGAACCGTGTCCGGCTGAGCAGGATGGTCGCGATGATCACCACGCCGATGGCAATCCACGTCGCTGAGGTCAGCCCCAGGAAGCGCGAGCGTGCAATCAGGCGGTAAGCGTCGGATTCAGGTCGCATCAGCGAACGGCTGGAGATCAGAAAGCCCGCGCCGAAGAACATGAACGAAGTCGCCAGCGTGCCGATGAAGGAGTTGATCTTCAATCGGGTGACGATAAAGCCGTTGATCGCTCCCATGATCAGGCCCACGGCAATCGCTGCCACCACAGCCAGCAGCACATTCCCGGTCATGTTCTCGACCTTCAGCCCGAATAGGGGTGCTGTGACAAAGATCGCCGAGACTGACACGTCGAAATTGCCGGAGATGATCGCGATGGTCATGAAGGCAGCGGCGATGATCACCATCGACTGCTGATCGAGAATGTTGCGCAGGTTGCGTTCGGTCGCGAAGCCGTCGGCAGTCAGCGCGAGGACGATGAACAGTCCTATGGTGACCAGCAGAATGCCATAGTTCCGAAACAGCAGGGCGAAGTTCATCATGCTAGTTTGCTCCGAAAGCCGCCGCCATGACGGCGTTCTCGTTGATATCCTCGCCGGTTAACTCGGCGGTAACCTGCCCACGCGAAAGCACCAGCACCCGGTGCGACAGGCCAAGAATTTCTTCGATTTCCGAGGAGATGAGCAGGACGCCCAAACCGCGTTCCGCCAACCCGACGATGAGGTCGTAGATCCCGCGCTTCGCGCCGACATCGACGCCCCGGGTCGGCTCATCGGCGATCAGCAGCCGGGGTTCGCCCAGTGCAGCCCGGGCGAACAGCACCTTTTGCTGATTGCCGCCCGATAACGTGCTGACTGGGTCGGCGAGGTCGCCGTACTTCAGCGATGTGCTCTCGCCAAAGTGCGTGACGCGCTCACGTTCCTGATTGAAGCGCAGGCCCAGCCAACTCATGAACCGGTCCAGGTAGGGCAGGGAGATGTTTTCGCGAATGGACCGCGTCATGAACAAGCCCTGCGCGCGCCTTGATTCCGGCACCAGCGCCATGCCGCGCCGGACGGCATCCCGAACGGAATGCCCGTGCAAGGCCTCGCCGCCGATGGAGATTTCACCTTCATCCAGCGTCGAAGCCCCATAGATTGCGTGCGCCAGCTCGCTGCGCCCTGCACCGACCAGACCAGAGAGTCCGACGATTTCACCGGGGCGCACGGTCAGATCAATGTTCTCAAACTGCCCCTTCCGCGAGGCGCCGCGCACCACCAGCAGGGGGTTGGCGGCTGGGTCTACGGGGGGCAGTGCCGGGAATTGTCCCTGATCCGCAGCGCCGGTCATCCCTTCGACAAGGCTGGAACGGGTTTCTTCAGCGGCGGGACGGGTGCGCACGTGCTCGCCGTTGCGCAGAATGGTGATGGTGTCGGCGACCGACAGCACTTCTTCGAGAAAGTGCGAAATGAAGACGATGGCCTTACCCTGCTCAGCAAGGCGGCGCAGGATCAGCATCAACTTGCGCGCTTCGCTGCTTTCGAGCCGCGCGGTTGGCTCGTCAAAAACGATCAGATTGGCATCTTGATTGAGCGCGCGCAGGATTTCCACCCGCTGCTGATCAGCAACCGGCAGGTCTCCCACCATCGTCCGCATGTCCAGCGGCATGTCGAACTGATCCATGACCTGTTGTGCCTGCCGCAACGTTGCGCCGTGGTCCACGAAAGGACCGATGCAGGTTTCACGGCCGATGGAAAGATTATCCAGAACCGACCGGTCCAGCATGAGGGAAAGCTCTTGCGAGATTCCCACCAAGCCGAGCCGATTGGCCTGTGCGGGGCTGTTGAAACGGACGTCTTTGCCGTCCCAGCTCAAGGCCCCGTTGTCGGGCGTTTCCACCCCGAGCATGATTTTGCCCAGGGTGGATTTCCCGGCCCCGTTCTCCCCCACGAGCGCATGGATCGCACCCGCTTCAAACGTCACGGAGACGTTCGAGAGCGCGGCGATGCTGCCGTAGGTTTTGCTGACGCCGGAGAGCGCCAGCGCGGTTGGGGCGGTCGTGGTTGTCAAGGTTCCAGCCCTAGCCTTTCCACTGAGCCGTGAACTTTTCCACGTTCGACGCGGTGATCAGACCGTCATCCGGCACCTCAGTCAGCGGATCGACACCGCCAACGTGGGTTCCATCAGCCAGCGCCTGCACCATGGCTTCCATGGCAATCCGGCCTTCGTCAGCCGGCGCGCCGTAGACGCCACCGAACCACGAACCGTCCGCAACACCTTCGATCGCGGGCTCGGAACCGCCGAGACCGATCAGCTTGACCTTGCCGGCCATGCCTTCATCAGCGAGGACGATGGCCGCACCCTGAATGGACTGGTCTGCACCCACCATGACGTCAAAGCTGTCGGTGATCTGCAGGATGTCTTGGGTTGCCTTGATGCCGCCGTCAGGTCCGAGGTACTGGCCCTCGCCTTCAGCAACAACCTTGATGTTCGGGTGAGACGCGATGGTGTCGTCAAAGCCCTGACGGATCGCATCATCGAGCGGAATGCCCTTGATGCCGTAGATGAACACGACTTCACAGTCGTCGTCGCCTTCACAGGCTTGAACAGTCAGCGTGCCGTGGCGAACGCCGGAACGGTAGGGCGACGCCAGTACAGAGGCGGCAATGCCGTCAACTTGAGGGTCGGAGGTGGTGAGATCAGCGCCGACAATCTGGTTCAAAACCACGATTTCGATGCCAGCCGCGATGGCTTCTTCGATATCCGGGATCAGACCCAGACCGTAGATCGCACAGACGACGATGCCGTCGTATTTGCCCGATGCAATCGCATCCTGCAGCTGTGCCTGCTGCCGCGCAGGGTCAAACTGCGCGTCAAATTCGACCATCTTGATGCCGTTCGCGTCTGCGACCTTTTGCATCTCAATCACCGAAGCGCCCAACCAAGTATTGGCTGAGCTGGCGGAAAGGTAAGCGACCTGCTTGTCCTGTGCGAGGGCGCTCTGTCCTGCGGCTATTACGGTCAGGCCAAGGGCCAGACCGGAAGCCTTCATCAACTTTAAGAACTTCATGTTTATTCCTCCTGAAGGGTCGTTGATCTTCTGACGTGAGACAGGGGCGATACCCGGCTGGATCTGGCCATTTTCTCAGGTATCTGGTGGGGGGATTCGATTTCGCTGGTGCCAAATACATCCATGGTTCCGCACCACAGCAGGGTCGTGACCTCTGTGCGGTGGTTCCAAGTGCAATGGGTTCGGGTTGAGTCGAAGTGGTATGAGTCGCCAGTCCGCAAGATCACCCTCTCCTCATCGACTTCGACGGTAAGCTCGCCCTTGATCATGAAGAAAAGCTCTTCGCCTTCATGACTGACGGGTTCCGTGCGGTGTCCGGGAGGTTCGTGGATGAGCAGCGCGGTCAGCTTGCTGCCACCAAAGCTGTGTGAGAGGCGCTCGTAGGTGAGCGCGTTTTGTCCCAAAGTGAAGGGAAGCCGTTCGGCAGAGCGCGTCAGTTGGGAGCTTTGGGAGGAGACTTCGAGGAAGTTTCCAACTGGCTGTTCGAGCGCAGCGGCCAGCTTCCGCAGTGAAGCAATGGACGGTACCGCGATGCCTCTTTCGACCTGCGAAACGAAGCCCACAGACAACCCCGCTTCAGAGGCGACCTGCTGCATCGTTTTGCCTCTGGACCGTCGGACTGCGCGGAGCTTGCTACCCAAGATCATTGCTCAAACCTCATACCAGAGTCCAACGCTAGGCATGAGCAATTCAAGGCGTCAACACCTTATTAGCAATACCTTAATGATTTTTTAGTATTACTTAACTTCTTGATCTCAAAAAGAATCCAGTTCTCAAATGCGAAATGACTAAGAAAAATGAGGCGGCAGAGGCTCAGAGATTCACCGCACCCTGATCCAGTACGCTCTCCATCGAAACGTAAGTAGAGGTTGAAGCGATGTGCGGCAGTTGAGAGATCTTTTCGCCGAGAACGCGGCGGTAATCGCGCATGTTCGACGTCCGAATTTTCACCAGATAATCAAACCCGCCCGCGATCAGATGGCAGGCCTCAACCTCAGGGATTTCGCGGATTGCGGCGTTAAAGGCCTGAAGCGCCGTTTCTCGCGTGTCGGAGAGCCGGACTTCGACAAAGGCAACATGCTCCAATCCCAACTTCCCAGCGTCCAATTCCGCCCGATAGCCTCGGATATAACCCAACTCCTCCAGACGCCGAACGCGGGCGGTGACGGGGGTTTTGGAGAGACCGACCAACTCGCCCAAAGCAATCATCGATAGCCGTGCATTGGCCCGCAACGCCCGCATGATGCGGCGGTCTATTTGGTCTAAATTTCCGTCCATCTTGATAATTTATGTCCCTATTTTTCCTGAGGTTTGGTTAAATTTCCTATCAGGACAGAAAGTGCAGGAAGAAAGCCTAGGGCGCCAGCCCCATAATTCAGGAAACTGAAACGGGATGGCTTACCCATGGAATACCTCGACCTTCGCTTGGATCAGAACAAGCGCCGACCCGATCACGACTTGCTGGCAAGTCTCGTGCAGGACGCCGACCTGAGCGACGCTTCACGCCAGACAATCGTCAAGCGTGCCACGGGCTATGTGCAAGCGGTTCGGTGTGGCGCAAAGCCGGGTTTGATGGAGGCCTTTCTCGCTGAATATGGTCTGTCGAGCGACGAGGGCGTGGCGCTCATGTGCCTCGCGGAAGCCTTACTCCGCATCCCCGATCCCCGTACCATCGACGCGCTCATCGATGACAAAATCGCAGGCTCGGACTGGTCGGAGCACATCGGCCAATCTGGTTCGCTGCTGGTCAACTCTTCAACGCTGGGCTTGCTGGTGGCAGGACAGGTTCTGGGGTCCGGGTCCAAGGGAGTGGCGGACAACATTCAAAGGCTTGCCCGGCGCATGGGAACCCCGGCCATTCGCGCAGCAGTCAGCGCGGTGATCAAGCAAATGGGTGGTCAATTCGTGCTCGGAGAGACCATTGAAGCCGCCATGGCGCGGGCTACGCGGGACGAGTCGAAGGGGTTTACCTTTTCCTATGACATGCTGGGAGAGGCCGCGCTGTCCGTTGCTGACGCATCCCGATTTCGCACGGCCTATCAGGACGCGATTGCTGCCATTGGACGGCAATGCCGCGCGGCGCACGTGGCGGACAATCCTGGCATTTCGATCAAGCTTTCGGCGCTTCATCCTCGCTACGAGGTCGCGCAGGTCGACCGGGTCATGGCCGAATTGGTGCCGGTTGTGGCCGACCTCGCTCGGCGCGCCGCAGCGGCAGGCATGGGCCTGAACATCGACGCGGAAGAAGCCGACCGCCTGAACCTCTCCATGGCTGTGATCCGTGCCGTACTCAATGACCCGGAGCTGCGTGGCTGGGACGGGTTTGGGGTGGTCGTTCAGGGCTATGGGCGCCGGGCTGGAGATGTGATTGACCGTCTATATGCGCTGGCCGGAGAGCTTGACCAGCGGCTTATGGTCCGGCTGGTTAAGGGCGCTTATTGGGACGCTGAAATCAAGCATACGCAGATCGAAGGGTTGGACGGCTACCCGGTGCTGACCCAGAAATCTGCCGCGGATGTCAGCTTCATTGCCCTCTCGCGCAAGCTGCTGGGTATGACCGACCGCCTCTACCCGCAGTTTGCCACCCACAACGCCCATTCAGTCGCAGCGGTTCTGCAGATTGCGGAAGAGAAGGGGGCGGCGTCCTTTGAATTTCAACGCCTGCACGGCATGGGCGAAGCGCTCTACAACCATCTGGTTCGCCAAGAAGGGGTTCGCTGCCGCGTCTATGCGCCTGTGGGCGCGCATCGGGAGTTGCTCGCCTATCTGGTGCGACGGTTGCTGGAAAACGGGGCCAACTCGTCCTTCGTCAATCAAATCGTTGATCAGCGTATCGCCGCTGCGGACATCGTTGCTTGCCCTTTTGCCAAACTCGCGCAACAGCAGCAGAGCCAACAGTCCCCGCGCATTCCCCTTGCCCCCGACCTGTTTCAGCCGGAACGCCCGAATGCGCGCGGGTGGGATCTCTCTGACCTTACCGAGTTGGCACACATCGACGGCCTGCGCAGCCGACCTGACTGGCAGCACGTCACACCCCTGCTTGCACCCGGCGTGTCGTTGGACTGTGACTCCGGGCCGACTGCCGCGATCTACAACCCGGCCACCGGTACCGTCATTGGGGAAGTTCGCAACGCGAGCGCCGCTGACGTTGATGGCGCACTGGACGCGGCGCGGCCTTGGCAAGCCGCTGCGCGGGAACGAGCCGCGACGCTGAACCGGGCAGCGGACCTCTACGAAGCGCACTTTTCATCGGCCTTTTCACTGCTGGCAGCAGAAGCGGGCAAGACCTTGCCTGACGCGGTGGCTGAACTGCGGGAGGCGGTGGATTTCCTGCGCTACTACGCGGCTCGTGCCGAGACGCTTCCCGCCGACGCTGCGGCGCGCGGCACGTTCGTTTGCATCAGCCCTTGGAACTTCCCGCTGGCGATCTTCACCGGCCAGATTGCGGCCGCGCTCGCGACGGGCAACGCCGTGCTGGCCAAGCCTGCGGAGACGACCGCCGCGCTGGCCGGTTGGGCGACGGGTCTGCTGCATCAAGCGGGCGTGCCCGCGACCGCGTTGCAGCTTGTACCGGGGGAGGGCGGAACGGTTGGTGCGCAGCTTACGGGCGACCAGCGGGTGAACGGGGTTGCCTTTACCGGTTCGACCCAGACCGCTCGACGTATTCAGGCGGCGATGGCCAAGGGCTGCACGCCTGGCACACCGCTCATCGCTGAGACCGGTGGGCTGAATGCCATGGTAGTCGACTCAACGGCTTTACCCGAGCAAGCCATTCAAGACATCCTGACGTCCGCTTTCCAGTCTGCCGGTCAGCGCTGTTCTGCGCTTCGGTGCCTCTATGTTCAAAAGGACATGGCGGAGGGCTTCATCACCCAGCTGATCGGAGCCATGGAGGAGCTGCGACTGGGGGATCCGTGGGAACTGAGCACGGACATTGGCCCCATCATTTCACCTGAAGCGCAGGCTGAGATCGAGGGTTACTGTCAGGCCGCCGCCGAGGCCGGTAGGTTGCTCCACCGTTACAGTGGTCCGGTGCCGAGTACCGGTTACTTTGTACCCCCAGCCCTGATTGCGGTGGAGGGTATTGAGGCGTTGGAGCGGGAGGTTTTTGGCCCAGTTCTGCACGTTGCCACCTTTGAGGCCGATGAACTGGATGCGGTTCTCGATGCTGTCAACGCCACCGGTTATGGACTGACCTTTGGCATCCATACCCGGATCAACAAGCGCATTGAAGCGGTCTTCGGTCGGGTGCGTGCAGGCAATGTCTACGCCAACCGCAACCAGATTGGTGCAATAGTCGGCAGTCAACCGTTTGGCGGAGAAGGACTCTCTGGCACTGGTCCGAAAGCGGGTGGCCCCCACTACCTGTCTCGCTTCCTGCATAGCGTGCCGACGGTCACCGGTTCGGCGTGGCGCGGACTTGACGACCCCGGGCGGCTGGGCGCTGCGCTGCGGGCGCGGGCGGAGGAACCGGCCGAGCCTTCTCCGCGCCTCATCCTACCCGGCCCCACGGGCGAGACCAACGAGCTGGCCTTGATCCCGCGCGCCCCCCTTCTGTGCGCCGGTCCGGGTACCCGCGCCGCGCAAGCGCAACAGGCTTTCGTCGAAGCGTTGGGCGGCCGGGCGGTGAGGGTGCGAGGGGCTTTGTCTCCGGAAGACCTTACCGTGCTGCCTGCCGTCGGTGGGGTGTTGTGGTGGGGTGAGGCAGGGCAAGGCCGGGCCTATGCACAGGCTTTGGCTGCGCGTTCGGGTGAGATCATTCCTTTGATTACGGGTCTGCCTGACACGGCCTACGTCATGCTCGAACGTCATCTGTGTGTTGATACGACCGCTGCGGGCGGGAATGCGTCTTTGCTGCTCAGTGCCAGCGACTAAAACCGCGACCGGCTCAAAGTGTCTCGCCTTCAGCGCTGTCAAAGAGGTAGAGCTTTGCCAGATTGATGTGGACGCGCACGTCCGCGCCTGCTGTTGGCAGCATCTGATGAGGGTACGCGGGTGAGCAAGGGACCGGCTTTGGTTTCCGGTTTATATAGGCATCAGGGCCAGTTTTCTCGATCATCGTTGTTTTCGGGGCGAATGCCAACGATGACGTCGGTGGTTCCATCCGGGAGTGCGGCGGGGGCAGGCAATTTGAGTTCTTCTCCCACAACCAGCACGTCGCCCGAGCGCTGGGCAAGCAGTAGGTTCATGGGAGGAGAGCCCATGAAGTCTGCGACGAAGGTGTTCGCCGGACGGTGATAGATTTCATCCGGTGTACCAACCTGCTGAACCCGGCCGTCCTTCAGCACAACGATCTTGGTCGCCAGCGTCATGGCTTCGACTTGATCGTGAGTGACGTACACCATGGATGTCCCAGTCCGCGCGTGCAGATCGCGGATCTCCCGACGCATCTCGACACGCAGCTTTGCGTCGAGGTTGGAAAGCGGTTCGTCGAATAGGAACAGCGCCGGGTTCCGGACCAGAGCGCGGCCCATCGCAACACGCTGGCGCTGCCCGCCGGAAAGCTGGCTCGGGCGGCGCTCGAGCAGCGGCTCAATCTGCAAAAGCGCGGCAACCTCGCTGACGCGCTCGCGGATGCTTTGCGGGGACTCCCGACGGATTTTCATGCCGAAGCCCATATTCTGCGCGACCGTCATGGTCGGGTAGAGCGCGTAGGACTGGAACACCATTGCGATGTCCCGGTCGCGGGGCGGGGTCAGGGTGACGTTGCGCCCGGCGACCCAGACCTCGCCGCCGCTGGCGTCTTCCAGCCCAGCGATGCAGCTGAGCAGGGTGGACTTGCCGCAGCCTGACGGACCGACCAGCACCAGAAAGTCGCCCGGTTCGATCTCCACGTTGATGTCGTGCAGCACGTCGATCGCACCAAAGCTCTTGCTCAGGGCCTTGACGCTCAGAGCGCTTGTCATATCAGCAACCTTGGTCATCGCGTTCATCTTTGTTTCCCTCAGACGGGGTCTAGTGCCTCGGGGCCGGGCCGGTTGACTGACGCACAATCAACTTGGCTGTCTCGGTCGTTTGCTGCGCGCGGGGGTCAGCGCCGTTCAGCAGGGCAATCATTTTCTCTACCAACGGCTCACAGGCCGCAGAAAGCGCCGCCCGCGTCACGGTAAGGGGCGGGTTGGTTTCTTCGGACGTGAGCACTGGCGTCACGTCGTCATGACAAATCACAGAAACCGCGTCAGGAACAGTCAAACCCCGATCCTGCGCTGCTCGCAAAGCGCCGTGCGCCAGCGGGGTTGAGGCGCAGACCAGCGCGGTGGGGCGGGACTCCTCGGGTCGGGCAAGCAGTTCCAGCGTGCGGGTGTATCCACTGGCTCGCGTGTTCTCGCCGTAGCTGTTAAAGGCCTCGCTCGTCGCAAGCCCGCGTGCGGTCAAAGCATGGCGAAAGCCCTCGGCCCGCTGCCGAGCAAACGCCGCAGAGGCGGGGCCGTTGATCATGGCGATGCGCTGGTGCTGCAGGTTGGCAAGCAACCCGACAGCCTGTGCTGCCGCGTTGGCGTTGTCTAGGTCGAAGAAGGCGTAAGAGGGGTCTTCCTCTGCACGGCCGTGCACGACAAAGGGAATCCCTTCGGCTTCGAGAAAGGCGATCCTCGGGTCGTTGATTTGTGGGGCATTGATGATGAAGCCGTCGAGCATGTTCTTGGAGACCATGCGGCGGTAAGCGGCGACGGGGTCGTCATCGACGATGACGTTCATCACCAAATCAACGTCCCGCTTAGCCAGACGCCAGGAGAGCCCCATAATCACCTCGACCAGCGAGCTTTCCGCCGATACGCCGGGCTGCAGCGATACCAGCATGCCTACAATCCCGGAGCGACCGGAAACGAGTTTTTGCGCTGCTCGGTTAGGGCGATAGTTAAGACGTTTGGCAGTTTCCGCGACCAGAGTTCGGGTCTTTTCCGATACCTCCGGAAAGCCATTCAGGGCCCGGCTCACCGTCGCAATGGAAAGCCCTAACTCCTCACTGATGTCTTTCAACGTGGCCAAGATACTGTCCAAAACGTTTCAAAATGTGGTGAGTCAAGGCTCACTATTTGCCCAAGAAAGACGCAATAAAGGCTAGTTTGTCAATTTGAAACGTTTTAAATTTCTAAAAATATGTTAGGGTATTTGCATGTAAGGTGAGTCATGAGGGGCAGTAGTATGGCTGACGACTGGTGGCGCGGCGCGATCATCTATCAGATCTATCCGCGTGCATTTCAGGACAGCAACGGCGACGGGATCGGTGATTTGAAGGGGATCACGGGTCGCCTCCGATACGTCGCCGATTTAGGTGCAGACGCTGTCTGGCTGTCGCCCATCTTTACCTCGCCCATGCTCGACATGGGTTATGACGTGTCGGACTACACCGACATTGATCCGCTCTTTGGCACACTGGACGATTTTGACGATCTGATTGCTGAGGCCAAGCGGCTGGGGCTGAAGGTCATCATTGATCAGGTTCTGTCCCACAGCTCGGATAAGCACCCTTTCTTTTCCGAAAGTCGCGCGTCGCGGGATAACCCCAAGGCAGACTGGTACGTCTGGGCTGACCCCAAGCCCGATGGGTCGCCGCCGAACAATTGGACGTCTGTCTTCGGTGGTCCAGCATGGGAGTGGGAGCCCCGGCGCCAGCAGTTCTATCTGCACAACTTCTTGATCGAGCAACCTGATTTCAACTGCCACAATCCGGCGGTGCAGGACTGGTTGCTGGGCACCATGAAGTTCTGGCTAGATCGGGGCGTCGATGGCTTTCGGCTCGATACCGTCAACTACTACATGCACGACCTGCAACTGCGCGATAACCCGCCGGAACCACGCGAGCCGGGGGCGGTTTTCGTCAATACGTACGACATGCAGGATCATCGGTACTCCAAGACGCAGCCGGAGAATCTCGGCTTCATCGAACGCATGCGCGCACTGACGGACCAGTACGAGGGCCGCGCCATGGTGGGTGAGGTCGGTGAAGGGCGGCGCGCGATCGAGGTGATGGCGGACTACACCCGCGGCGACGGGCGTCTGCATATGGCTTACAGCTTCGACATGCTTGGACCAAGTTTCAGTGCTGATCACTTCCGCTCGCGGATCGGCAATTTCTTTGAAGGCAACGCCAGCGCTTGGCCCTGCTGGTCGTTTTCAAACCACGATGTGAACCGCCATGTCACCCGCTGGAGCGAGCATGGCGCGTCTCAGGATGATCTGTCGGAACTTTCGGCCGCTTTGCTCATGGGGTTTGAAGGCACTCTTGGCATCTATCAGGGCGACGAGCTCGGCTTGACTGAGACAGAGCTGAGCTACGACGAACTGACCGACCCGCCGGGCCTGCGCTTCTGGCCCATGAACAAGGGCCGCGACGGCTGCCGGACGCCGATGGTGTGGGATGCCGAGCAGACCGCAGCCGGTTTTTCTGACACCGACAAGACATGGTTGCCCGTCAAGGCGCCGCAGGCTGAGCGCTCGGTTGCGCAGCAGGCGGCAGGCAACGACAGCACGCTGCAAAAGTGGCGTACCCTGATCGCTTTCCGCAAGTCTCAGCCCGCGCTGATCGATGGCAAAACCACCTTTGCCGATGTGCCTGAGCCTCTGCTTGCCTTTACGCGGACAAGACCCGAGAGCGGCGACGTTCTGGCTTGTGTCTACAACCTTTCCCCTGAGCCACAGCGTCTCAGGGTAAGCGGTGGAACCCAAATCGGGCCCAGCGCGCAGGCTGATCGCCGTGGCGATGAGCTGAGCCTTGGCCCCAATGGTTTCGCCTACTTCGAAGGCTCAACTTCGAAACCCATCACCATCACGGCGGGTGAGCACTGAAGCGCCGTAGTTCAATGATCGATCTCAGGGAGGGATTGAAGATGAAAACCTTAATGAAGGGTGTTTCCGCCGCAGCTTTGATGCTCATGGCTGCAAGTTCTGCTTTTGCTTTGGAGGAAGGCAAGCTCGTCATCTGGATGGACAGCCGCGACAACGATCTGCTGGGTGAAGTTGCCGCGCGCTTTACCGCTGATCTAGGTGTTGAAGTGGTCATCGAGAACGTTGATCCACTGACTGACAAGTTCCAGCAGGCGGCCTCGACCGGTGACGGCCCGGACATCGTCCTGTGGGCGCATGATCGCTTTGGTGAGTGGGCTGCAGGGGGTCTGATCCAGGCGGTTGAGCCGGGCGACGACTTTGTTGCCGGCAACATTGCTTCGGCATGGGACGCGGTTCAGTTCTCCGGCAAGACGTGGGGCTACCCTGTCTCTGTGGAAGCGGTCGCACTGATCTACAACAAAGATCTGATCGACACGCCACCGACCACGTTCGAAGAAATCGTTGGCATGGAAGTCGATGGCGCAACGACCATCATGTGGGACTACAACAACACTTACTTCACCATGCCGCTGCTGATGGCCAATGGTGGCTATGCGTTCCAGAAGGTCGATGGCGTCTACGACGGCACGCAGACCGGCGTGAACAACGACGGCGCGGTGATTGGGGCGTCCATGGTCAAGGAGCTGATCACGTCCGGGACCATGCCAGAAGGCGTGGACTACGGCATCATGGATGGCGCGATGAACAAGGGCGAAGTCGCCATGGTCATCAACGGTCCTTGGGCCTGGGGTGGCTTTGACGGCTCTGGCATCAACTACGGCGTTGCGCCGCTGCCATCTGTGAATGGCCAGCCAAGCCCGGCCTTCCTCGGCGTGCAGGCTTTTGCCATCAATGCAGCTTCTCCAAACAAGGATCTGGCGGTTGAACTGCTCGAAAACTACGTGCTGACCGACGAAGGTCTGGCCACGTGGAACGCAAACACGGCCATGGGTGCGCTGACGGATATCTCCGCTGGTGCAGCCCAGAACGACGCCCGCGTTTCTGCGACGCTGGCTGGCGCTGCTGTCGGCATTCCGATGCCGTCTAACCCTGAGATGGGTGCGTTCTGGGGCGCCATGGGTCCAGCACTGAGCAACATCACCACGGGTGCAGCTTCGGTTGAAGATGCCCTGAACGATGCGGCTGCTCGCATCCTCGGCATGTAAGAGCCGACGGAGTTTTGGGGCGGACGGGGCGCTGATACAGCGCTCTTTCCGCCCCAATTTTTTGGCGCTATCACATCAGTCTGGGCAAGGGAGGCGCGCGATCAGTGGACGCGATAAGCGGTAAAGGGGGGCAATCCTGGCCTCGTTTGGGACTGGTGCTCGGGTTCTCACTTGTCCTGCTGTACGTGGCCTTTGTTTTCTACACCATCGGCCAGCCTCTACTTGCCGTGATGCTGCTTGGTTTGTCGGTTGGCTTTACGCTGATCTTTGGCTCAAGGCGCTTTTACGCCTACCGTTTCATATTTCCGGGGATCGCAGGCATCCTGCTGTTTATCCTCTTTCCCGTGATCTACACGATCTATCTGGGCTTCACGAACTACAGCTCCTTCAACCTGCTGACCTTTGACCGCGCCAAGACAGTGACCTTGCAGGCGCAGTCGATCGACAAGAGCACCGAGCGCGGCTTCGCCGTCGCCCCAGAAGGCGCGCTATACCGCATTTACCTGCCCGAAGAAGGGTTATTGTCCGCGCCGGTCACGCTCAGCGGAGAAGCGCCCGAGGCCGTTGCCCTGATGAGCGTCACAGCGCCGCCAGAAATGCTGCTGGAAACCCGCGATGCCATCAAGCTGCGCGGCGGGCTGAAGCAGCTCGAACTGACACGACCCGACGGCCTGGTTCTCCGCAACGCCGGACTGCGCACCTTTGCTGAAGTTACGCCGGACTATGTTCCACTGGATCGCCTGACGCTGCGCCGTGGGGCAGACGGCGAAGTCTTTCGCGCCAATCAGAGCGTTGGTTTCTTTGAAAGCGACAGTGGCGAGCGCCTGACGCCAGGCTGGCGGGTGCGCATCGGGTGGGACAACTACGAGCGGGTGCTGACTTCAAAAGGCGTGCGCGCACCACTGATTGGAATCTTCATCTGGACGGTTGTCTTTGCTTTGCTCTCGGTCGGCCTGACCTTTGCACTTGGGCTGGTGTTGGCGTCGATCCTGCAGTGGCCGCATCTGCGCTTCAAGCCGATCTACCGCGTGCTGCTGATCCTGCCCTATGCGGTGCCGTCGTTCATCTCCATCCTCGTGTTTCGAGGGCTGTTCAACCAGAATTTCGGCGAGATCAATCTGATCCTCGAAGGCTTGTTTGGGATCCGGCCAGAGTGGTTCACCAACAGCTTTCTTGCCCGGACGATGATTGTGATCGTTAACGTCTGGCTGGGCTATCCCTACATGATGTTGCTGGCCATGGGCTTCTTGCAGTCGGTGCCCGAAGACCACAAGAAAGCGGCAACGCTGGAAGGAGCGTCCGCGCTGCGGGTGTTCTTCACCATCACACTGCCGCAAATCGTGCCGCCGTTCCTGCCACTGCTGATCGCCAGCTTTGCGTTCAACTTTAACAACATGGTTCTGATCCTGCTGCTCACCCGCGGCGGTCCGGATCGGCCCGGTACTGTCATTCCCGCGGGCGAGACGGACATTCTGGCGAGCTTCACCTATCGCATGGCCTTTATGGACAGCGGTACCCAGTTCGGGCTGGCCGGCGCGATCACGTTCCTAATCTTTGTCCTTGTCGGTGTCATCGCCTACATCAACTTCGTCGCCCTGCGCCGCATGGTGGACAAGCCTGGAGGGGCTGCAGCATGATTGTTGAGAACCCGCGCGAACTGCTGGTCAAAAAGATCCTCGCCCACGGCTTCCTCCTGATCTTTCTGGCACTGATCATGTTTCCTTTTCTGATGGTTGTCTCGATCAGCTTCCGCGAAGGCAACTTCTCCATCGGTTCGCTTTTGCCCGAACGCCCGACGCTGGAGCACTGGGTGCTCGCCTTTGGCTTCGACTTTACCCGCGCAGACGGGACGGTGGTCGAGCCACCTTATCCGGTGCTGCTGTGGATGTGGAACTCGATCAAGATCGGGCTGATAGCCGGGCTGGGGGTGGTGATTATCTCGACGATTTCCGCCTTCGCGTTCTCCCGTATCCGCTTCAAGGGGCGGTTGGTTCTGCTGGATTCCTTCCTCATCATCCAGATGTTCCCGACCACGCTTGCGCTGGTCGCTATCTTCGCGATTTTCGATGCGTTGGGGGATGTAACGCCGATCCTTGGGATCGACAGTCACTGGTCGCTGATCCTCGTCTACCTTTCCGGCATTACCATGCACGTCTGGACCATCAAGGGGTATTTCGACAGCGTTGATCCGGCTTTGGATAAAGCCGCGAGCATCGATGGGGCCAGTCCGTGGCAGGCTTTCCGTTTTATCTTCCTGCCGCTTGCTGTGCCGATTGTGGCAGTGGTGTTCGTGCTGGTGTTCATCGGAGCGATCAACGACTACCCCACGGCATCGGTCCTGATCCGCAAGGTCGAGAACATGACCCTCGCTGTAGGGTCACGGCTGTATTTGAATGAGTTCGAGTATCTCTGGGGTGATTTTGCCGCTGCCGCCCTGCTCTCCGGCATGCCGATCACCGTCGTCTTTCTCATCGCACAGCGCTATCTAGTCAGCGGTCTGAGCGACGGCGCGGTCAAGGGGTAGGATTGAGCCCGACTATGCCCCCGCGCAGCGATCCCACACGTGCGCCGATACCGGCGGAAGAATGCCCGGCTCGTCAGCGGGCTGAGAGGAAAGCACCAGCGCCCCAAGCGCCTCGATCCTGCTCAGATCAAGTGGCTCTTCACCCCGATTGACGCCAACAACCGTGCAGCGGCCTTTGGCGAACACCAGCGCATCCGGTGTGCTCAACAGCGTTTCAGGTTCCGCGTGGCTCAGGTCCGGGTGCGCCTCGCGCCAGGCGATCAGCGCCTGCACGAACCCGCGCAGCGCTTCGTCCCGTGCCAGACCTGCCCCCGGCTCAATCGCCCGCGCGCCCCAGGGCATATCCCCGCGATTGTCCGGCCACACCCCGCCGCGCCGGCCCACTTCCTCGCCCCACGTGATGATCGGCGGTCCCGAAGCCGTGAGCAAAAGCGTAAAGCCCAGCTTCAGCCGCGCCTTATCCCCGCGCAGCTGCGCGAGCAGCAGCGGCATGTCGTGGCTTGAGAGAAAGGGCGCAAGGTGATGCCCGGGCTCAATTCGGTGCCGTCCGGTCAAGTAGCGCCCGAGTTTGTCGCCGTTCTGCACGCCGCGCAGATAATCATAGACCGCTTTGCGAAAGCCGAAGTCGATGAACCCGTCGACCAGATCCGCGGCGAAGTGGGGCCGTGCTTCGTACTTGTCGGCGCCCCAAAGTTCTCCCAGCAGATAAAAGTCCTCGCCCAGCCGCGCCCGTACGGCCGCACGATGCTGGCCCCAAAACGTCGGTGCAAGGTGCTTGAAAGTGTCCAGACGGAACCCGTCCGCGCCCACCCGCGCCGCAAGACCGATTTGCTGTTCAAGCACATAGGCCGCGACCTCTGGATCTTCGGTACGAAAGTCAGGCAGGCCAAAGATGCAGGTGGTAACAGCGTCGCCGCCGCAGTCCGCGCCTTGCCGCAGCCAGTCTTTCCGCGCCGGATCACGCGCCATGGCTGTGCTGGCGCCGAGGTGATTGTACACCACGTCAAGCATGAGCTTCATGCCGCGTGCGTGCAGAGCATCGGCGAGCGCGATGAGGTCGTCTTCTGTGCCAAAGCGAGGATCGACACCGCTCAGGTCTTCGGCCCAGTACCCGTGATGCCCGTGGAACAGCCCACCAGTCTCGGAAGAGGGGACAGGTGTTTCAACTTGCCGGGCCACAGGCGTAATCCAAAGCGCAGTAGCGCCGAGCGATTGGATTTCATCCAGTTGCTCGGTCAGGCCGCGCAGGTCGCCGCCGTGAAACGCCAGTGGATTGTCTGGTTCAACACCAAAGTCGCGCTGCCCATCACTGTCGGCAAAGCGGTCAATCATGACGAAGTAGATGATTTCCTCGCCCCAGTCTGCTCGGGCAACGGGCGCGACCAGGCTCGCCACTGCCGTTGCCCCGGCAATCGCCAAACGCCTCAATCGCGCTCCAAACTGTTTATGGTTGCCCGTCTCCATAGTCCCGCCACGTAGCAGTTCCCCTAGGCGCGCACGAGTGTGTAAGCGGGGTCGTAAGGGCCTGCTGGGATCACTTGAGCGGCGACACGTTGGCCGAGGACATCGACTTCTAGCGCGGTGCCTTCCGCTGCTAGATCGGGCTCAACGAAGGCGTAGGCGAGGTTCATCGCCGTGCGGTGTCCCCATTCACCGGAGGTCACGGTGCCGACCACCTTCCCGCCAATCATCACAGACGCGCCGCCGTGCGCCGCTGCGTCTTCGGTGGCTAGGTGCAGGCTGACGAGCTTCCGCGTTGGCCCGGCCTTTTGCCGCGCTTCAAGAGCCGCTTTGCCCACGAAGTCGGGCTTGCTCATATCCACGAAACGATTGAGCCCAGTCTCAAAGGGGTCGAACTCGGTCAGCAGGTCAGATTTCCAGTGCAGATAGCCCTTTTCCAGCCGCATGCTCTCCACGGCCCGGATACCGAACAGCGTCAGCTCATGGGCCTCTCCAGCTGCGCGCAGGGCGCGGTAAGCAGCGTAGAGGTGGGCGTTGGGAACATGGATTTCGTAGGCCAATTCGCCAGAGAAACTCACCGACATAATCACCGCTGGTGCAATCCCGATGAAGCCTTCGCGCACCGAAAGCCAAGGGAAGCCTGCCGCTGACCAGTCCCCCCGGCTGACCGCCGTGAGCACGTCTCGTGCCCGCGGTCCAGCGAGCAGGAGGATCGTGTGGTCGTTGGTCAGCGTCGTGACTTGAACGTCTTCATCCGCGCGGATGTGTTGGTTGAGCCAGTCGCGGTCGTGCCACTCTGCCGCCGCCGCTGAGCCAACCCAAATGCGGCCGTCGGGCAGGTTGGCGACGGTCACCTCGCCTTTGACCATGCCGTGATGGTTCAGCAGGTAGGCCAGCGAGACCCGGCCCGGCGCACGTTTGATTTTCGAACAGCTCATGCGGTCGAGGAAGTCGCGGGCGTCTGTGCCGCTGATCTCCATGCGGTTGAAACCGTTGACCTCGGTCAGCCCGACCGCTTTCTGTACCGCTGCAACCTCGGCTGCAACGATCTCGTGGGCTTCGTCAAATTTGAAACTGTGGGTGACGTGGAAGTCAGCGGAGGGCTTGAAGTACTCGGCCCGCTCCCAACCATTCACGACCGTAAACTCCGCCCCTTCGGCTTCCAGCACCGGGGTCAGCGGGGTGGTCTTGGCGTACCGCCCTGCGGGGCGGTGCTCGTTGGGGAAGTGGAAGCGGAACTCGTTCTGATAGTCTTCAACGGCCTTGAGCGCGCACAGCTCGACGTTGCCGTGACCAGTGAAACGGCGCGGGTCGAGCACCCACGTGTCGTAGCAGGCTTCACCGTGCACGATCTGCTGCGCCAGCAACCAGCCATGTCCGCCGCCTTCGCCCAAGCCTGCACGCAGGCCAATGATGCAGTAAGCGTTGCGCTTGCCCGGAATGGGACCGACCAGTGGTGCACCATCGATGGTGTAGGTGATGGGACCATTGACGACGGTGTGGATCCCGACTTCTTCCAATGCAGGCATCCGCGCGAAAGCGCCTTCGAGCACGTCTATCACCCGGTCCAGATCGTCCGGGCAGAGCGCATTCACGAAGTTCGGGTCGATGCCGTCCATGCCCCAGGTTCGGCAATCCTGCTCATAGAACCCAACCAGCAAGCCATTCTTTTCCTGCCGGCAATAGTAATCGCTGATCGGACAGCGGAGCAGGGGCATGCGGTGGCCAGCGTTTTCGATGGCCGGGATGGTGTCAGTGAGCATGTACTGATGCTCCATCGACATGACCGGGTGATGCACCCCCATCATCGCCCCGACCTCGTTTACCCGATAGCCGCAAGCGTTAATTACCACGTCACAGTCAATGTTGCCCTTGGTCGTTTCGACCGTCCACGTATCGTCTGCGTGTTGCTTGAGCCCGGTCACGGGCGTGTGTCGATAGACCTCGGCGCCTGCCTTGCGCGCTCGGCGGGCCAGCGCCTGGCACAGCTGCGCGGGATCAATATCGCCGTCCAGGGGATCCCACAGACCACCCACGAGGTTGTCGGTCGAAATCAACGGATGACGCCGGGCGCACTCCTCGGCGTCGATAACCTCAAAGTGCACATCCATCCCCCGTGCCATGCTGGCAAAGTGGTGATAGCCCTCCATCTGCGCCTCAGTATTGGCGAGCCGGATGCCGCCGTCGGCGTGGTGGTAGTTGATCGGGTAATCCGGATCTTCGGCCAGTTCCTTGTAGAGATTGATCGAGTGCGTCTTCAGCCCGACCATGGTCTGGTTCATGCCAAAGTTTGTCACTTGGGCCGCTGAATGCCACGTCGTGCCGCTGGTCAGCTCGTCCCGTTCCACCAGCACCACGTCTGTCCAGCCTTCCTGCGTCAGGTGATAGAGTGTGGAGCAGCCTGCGATGCCGCCGCCGATCACGACGGCTTTAGTCCGTGTTTTCATTCTCTGGGTCTCCGGCAGGAAAAGTTAAGCAACTGTGTTCTGACTTCTGGAGGCTCGGCGCGCCGGGTCAACGCGTGGATTATAATTCTGAAATAATCACATTTCTTTTCCAAAAATATAGGAAATAAAGAAGTCCGCTTTGCCGGAGGAAGCGGCTAAGCGAAGACGGAAACGACAACCGCTGTTTCACTGCGAAGACATCCGCCATGACCCAAGACCGCGCCCCCTCGTCCACCTCTCGTCGCTCTGGCCGAAAAGAGCGCATGGCGCTTCGTGCGGCCAAGCCGACCGTCCACCCGTGCCCGCCGGGTCAGCGTGGCGGTGTCTATAACCCGCTGAGTGAGGCGGATATCGAGGCGATCGTCGAAACTGCATTACACTTGCTTGAAGCGCTGGGCATGGGGGAAGTGCCTGACAACCTCGCTGAAAAACTGCTCGCTTGCGGGGCTGAGCGGGACGCACGGGACCGGTTTCTGCTGCCACGCAAACTCGTTCTTGAAGCCATTGAGCAAACACCCAAGGTCTTTCCTCTTCACGGTCGTGATCCGGCGCGAACCATCACGGTTGGCGGCGATTCCGTGCATTTTGGCACAGGGGGTGCAGCGGTGCAGACCTTGGACCTCGACAGCGGTCTTTACCGGCCCTCGACTTTGCAGGATTTGCACGACTTCACGCGCCTTCAGGATACGCTGGAAAACGTCAGTTGGTTCACTCGCTGCTGCGTCGCAACGGACGTTCCAGACAACTTCGATCTGGACGCGAACACCGTCTACGCCCTCCTTTGCAACACGACCAAACCAGTCGCCACGTCCTTCACACTGGCCGAGCACGTCGATCCTATTGTTGAGATGCTCGACATCGCAGCGGGCGGGCCAGGCAAGTTTGCGGAGCGGCCCTTTGTCAAAGCGCACATCAGTCCGGTGATCTCCCCCATGCGCTACGGCGAAGACGCTGTGGACGTGGTGTTCAAGTGCATCGAGCATCGTATCCCGATCTCCAACATCACCGCAGCACAGGCGGGGGCGACTGCGCCGGCGACGCTGGCGGGGTTCCTCGCGCAGTCGCTGGCCGAAACGCTGGCCTCGCTCGTGATGGTGCACGCGATCGAGCCGGGCTATCCCATGGTGTTCTCAAACTGGCCGCTGGTCATCGACTTGCGGACGGGGGCTTTCGTCGGCGGCGGGGGCGAAACCGCCCTGCTCAACGCGGCGTCGGCACAGGTGTCGAACTGGCTGGGGCTGTGTTCAGGGGTGGCGAGCTCGATGACCGACGCCAAGGCCATCGATGCGCAGTACGGCATGGAAAAGGGAATGACGTCACTGGCTGCTGGGTTAGCCGGGGGGAACCTGATCTACGAAAGCTCCGGTATGACGGCGTCGTTGTTGGGCGCGAGCTTTGAGGGCTTTATCCTCGACAACGAAATGCACGCCCATACCTATCGTGCGCTGCGGGGTGTTGAGGTCACGGAAGCCAATTTGGGGTTTGATGACATTTGCGAAGCGGTGCTGGGCGAAGGGCACTTTCTGGGCGGTGACCAGACGCTCGCAGCCATGGAGCGCGACTACTTCTACCCCCCGCTGGCTGACCGGGATAATCCGACGGTCTGGGGCGACAGTGGTGCGCCAACGGCGTGGGAACGGGCGCGGGCCAAGGCGCGGGAGGTGCTGGAAAGCCATCAACCGACCTATCTGACACCCGAGCAGGACGCTGAAATCCGCGCGCGCTTCAAGATCCTCACCTGAACACCGCGGAATCTTGCGGGTTACTTTGCGTCTTCGTCAAGAATGGTGAACTGTGTTTGCAGGAACGGCACCTGCGCCAGAACGGGTTCCAGCGTCCGTGCTTGAACAAGTGGGCGCAGCGTGGAGTCCAGCATTTGTGCGATACTTTCCGCCCCACCCGGCACTGTCACCAGCGCAATCTCGCGAGCAAACTTAGCGCGTGGAAACGGGTGCAGCGTCAGGCCGGGCCACAGGCTGCGCGCTCGATTGAAACAGGTGGCGGTAGAGATCGTCCAGCCTTGCCCCGCTGCCACCATAGCCATCAGCGCCTGATTGCTCTCCGCGCTGAGCCGCTGCGGCAGGCTAACCCGCAAGCGATTCAGTTGCGCTTCGATCTGCCGACCAATGTGCTGCTCGGGTGAATAGCGCAGGAAGGGCAGATCGGCGGGGGGACTGTCAAAGTTGGGGCAGGCTTGGCCCGCCGGGACCACCACCACAAAGGGATCACGCAGCAGCGAGCGCTGCACCAGTCCGGCCAGCCCTTCCGCCGGAACCGTCGCCACGCCCGCGTCGATCCGCCTGTCGCTCAGTAGTTGCAGGATTTCGTGGCTGGGTCGGGAGTAGTGTTCAAAAGCACAATTCGGCAGCATCCGCGCCAGTTCCAGCGTCAGTGCGGGTGCGACGTCAGTGTCGAAGTCGTCGATCAGGCCCAGCCGCAGCCGCCGGATTGCTTGCGGTCCGTCGCTGAGCATGTCCGCCTCTGCCACCACAAGCCGTTCAAGCACCGCGTTTGCATGCTGCAGAAACCGATGCCCGTTTGCGGTGAGCACCAGCGGGCGCTTGCTGTGGTCAAACAGGGGCGCGCCCAGGTGGTGTTCCAGCTTTTGCAGGTGGCTCGATAGCGTGCTCGTCGAAAGCCCTGATCGCGCCGCGGCATCTTGCAACGAACCGCTGCGCGCCACGGCGACAAAGGCTTGAAGCCAGAGAAGGGAGAGCTTTGACGACATGCTCCCAGACCTACAGCTCGAGCTGCTTCATCACAATGCCTGCGGCTGCCTCTAGCCCGTCCCCTTGCCCGATAGTCGCTCGTCCTCTGCAACTGTCGGCTCATAGCCCATGATCGTGTCGTGGTGTTCTTCGGCGTCGATGTCGCCGATGAAGCTTGCCTTGCTGCGGGTGAAGACTTCGCGGGTGATGGGAAAGTGGAAGGTCGGCGGGTCAAAGGTGCCGTAGGAGATGGCGGTCAAGCCGGGGCGCTTCTCGAGGTTGACGTAAAGTGTGGTCGCGCAAGTGGCGCAGAACGACGTCGTCCACCCGCTGCCGCTCTCGCTGGTAAAGCTGTAGGTCGAGGGGGTTCCAGTAACCGTCGCGATTTGCTCGTCACTGAAATAGACGAGGCTGCCGAAGGGCGCGCCGGTTCGCAGTTGGCAATAGCGACAGTGACAGATGGCAGCCCGGTCCGGTTCGCCCTTCACCTCATATCGCACTTCACCGCACAGACAGCCGCCGCCATACTGCTCAGTCATGGGATCTCTCCTCCGAATTCCCTAATGAAGTTCGATCATAGCATGCAAGGAGGGTGGCGCTAGCCGCGCCTTTGTGCGGTCCTTTGCCCTAGGAAGCCCCGCACACCGCACCGATGACGAGCCGCAGCCCGGCTTCCGTGCTGAGGAAGCCGCCCTGCGCGCCAATAGCCTCACCAGCCGCGTCAATGTCGTCCATGCTCAGCCCCGCTTCACGCGCCCTTTGCACCGCATCGCGCTGGGAAAGGAAGCAGTCGGCGGCTTCGAACAGGCTGATCAGAACCGCTTCCGGGGAACCAGGGGGCGCGGTCATTTCCTCAACTGCCGTCCCGCTGCACAGGGGGCCAGAGACCAGCACAAAGGCGTTTTCCCGATCCCGCCGAACCCGTCCTGCATCAACCAGCCCTTGCGCCGCGTCGCGAACGTCGCGAGGTGAAACACCGTCGTCTGTGAGGGCCAGGTCGAGCAACTCGCCGCTGCTCAGCCGGCAGTTTTGACTTTCCAGCCAAGCGATGACCTGAGCCTGCTCAGAACTGTCGGCATGCGTCGAACGGGCCAAGAGCGTGAGCAGCAAGGCGAGTGCGATGAAGAAACGGTGCATGGGCTACGGTGCCTCTGCGGTTCTAGATGAAAGAACCTTAAATTCAGCTTCTTTGATCGCAAATCCCCTTGTGAGACCGGTTCATCGGAGTGTGAACGTCGTTGATCTTGCTCGATCAGGCGCATAGGTCGGCAAAGCGGTCACGGGATCGGGCCAAAGAGGGTGGCCAGCCAAAAAAGAGGGGGCGAGGGCTTGTTAAAGCCTCCGCCCCCAAGGGGGGTCTGATGAGATCGAGGAGAGACGCTCATCAACAAAAAACGCCGGCTTCCGTGTTTTGGGGCACGAGGAAGCCGACGTTAATTTTCATCCGAAGGAGATCGGATTAGAGGCCGAATGCAGCATCGGTGTTTGCAGCACGGTCAGCTTCTGGAAGCGGGATCAGGCCGACTGGCTCGAGGTAACCACCAGGGCCGAACGCTTCTTCGGAGGTGAACTCCTGAACGTATTCAGCGATGCCTGGGATAACGCCAACGTGGTTGTTCTTCACGTAGAAGAAGAGCGAGCGGGATACCTTGTAATCGCCAGCAGCGATGTTTTCGAAGGTTGGCTCAACGCCTTCAACGGAAGCGCCTTTGATGCGGTCAGCGTTGTTCGCGAGGAAGGAGTAACCGAAGACGCCAACAGCGGTTGGGTTGGACGCCAGCTGATCGACGATCAGCGTGTCGTTCTCACCAGCTTCGATGTACGCGCCGTCTTCACGCATCGCGCCCTTCTTGATCATGTCCTTGGAACAACCCATGGACTTCATTGCGGTTTCGAAAACCAGCTCTTCGAAAGCGTCGCGGGTACCGGAAGAGGTTGGTGGGCCCAGAACTTCGATAGCAACAGCTGGCAGGGAAGCGTCAACGTCAGCCCAAGTGGTGGACGTGTTGGCAACCAACTCGGAACAATCAGCGTTTGGAACTTCAGCAAGCAGAGCGCCTGCGATGACTTCGCGAGACAGGTCCAGAGCAGGAGCGTCGTTGGAGTTCGCGACGACGATGCCGTCAAAGCCGATTACGAATTCAGTGAACTCAACGCCGTTTGCAGCGCAGGTTTCAGCTTCGGAAGACTTCATCGCGCGGGATGCGTTGGTGATGTCTGGGTGGTCTACACCAACGCCAGCACAGAACAGCTTCATGCCACCGCCAGAGCCAGTGGACTCAATAACAGGGGTGTTGAAGTCAGTGGTCTCACCGAACGTTTCTGCAACTTTGGTCGCGAAAGGGAATACGGTGGAAGAACCCACGATCGAGATGGTCTCAGCACGCTGAGCGGAAGCAACACCGGCAGTCAGCAGGGCAGCCATGGAAAGAAGAACGACACGCATTGGAACAGCTCCAGTTTAAGTTTTGCCTTTTGCAAAAACGAAAGTCTGTTGAACGTTCCATGGCGCGCATCGCGCGCTCGCAGGCCAGTTCCGGCTTTCGTTGCACCGCTTTTGAATTCCGTTTGTTGAGGGTTCGTTAATAAACTGTGACAGTTTCGTTACGGCTGTGAATAACCGCAAAGTGCTTGGGAAAAGTCTGTGAATAGTGCCGTCAACAGGCTTCCCCTAGTGCTGTTTCGCCAAAGTATTTGTTGCTTTTGGAGACTTGAGCTTTGGACACCCCGCCTGTCGGTCCATAGGCCTACGGATTGAAAAGGGCTTTATAAATATAAAGTCATTTGCTTTATGCTTATTGCACTCATTGAGGAGTGCCATTCATGGCGTACCGAGACAGTCGGAGTGAGGCTTTAGAAGGGCTGACCCGAAGCATCAAAGCCGGGGCCGGGCGCCGCGGTGCGCCTGCGACCGGGGCGGGTGCTGCCTTTGCCGCGGCCTTGCTTGCTACTGTCCGTGCTGCCGAGGCTACCGACGGCACGTCGCGTGTCTTTACTCTGACGCCCCAACAAGTCCTGCAGAGCGGAGAGCGCGAAGTTGGCGGGTTGGGCGATGTCGTCAATCGGGTCGACCGGATCTATGACGGGCAGGCCTTTGGCGTGGCGGAGGATGGGTCACGCGCGATTTCGAATGAGACGCTCAGCAGCTTTCTGGAAAGCGCCGCCACCGTCACCTTTGATGATGGTACGACGCTGGTCATTGGGCCGAACAGCGAGGTCATCCTCGACGAATACATGTACGACCCCGCCACAAACGAAGGCACGCTTTCGCTCAATATCCTGTCTGGGCTGGTGAAGTTTGTTTCAGGCAGCATGACAAAGGACTCCTACGCCATTGAAACCCCTGCCGGCCTTGCCGGTATCCGGGGGACGGAATTGGTGTTTCTGGTCGAGTTGGACGGGGAGACGTATCTCGGTGTCTTCGAGGGCGCGACGGCCTTTTCTGTTGAGGGTCGGTTGATCGCCACGGCAGCCGCTGACAACGCGGCAGGCAATGCCATTGTGCTCAGCACAGACGCAAGCGGCGCAGTGGTCGCGCGGACTGAGGCCTTGAGCGCTGCCTTCTCCACTGTGGACATCGTCTTTAGCGACCCGCAGGCTTATTCCCGCTTTGCCGCCGAATTTAAGACTGAAGCCTTCCAGCCCGCCGTTCTTGATGCATGCTTGAGCGGGCAAAGTTGTGAAGCAGTGCTCAACGACTTGATCGATGAATACGGCTCTCTCGGAGTTGACCCTGCCGATGTGCAGGCTGGACTTGAGTCGCTGGGGCAGGCCGTCGATGCCTCTGTGGCTGCACCAGGAAGCGTCGCTGATGCGCGCGCCTCTCTCGACCGTATCGCTGCTGAGGTTCAGGCGAACTACAGCCCAACGGTCAAAGCCAGCGACCCGGCCGCTCAAGCCTCCGTCGATGGGGGCAGCGGTGGTTTGGGCTTGTCAGGTGTGCCGCAGAACGTGCTGCTCGGGCTGGGCCTTGGTGCAGGCAATGTCGCTTTGACGGGCAAGGGCGAAGACGGTGGTTCAGGGTCCAATGGCGGGCAGGGACAGCAGGGCGGCGGCAATCAGCCGGGAGTGGACAACCCACCGACGGACATCCGGCTTTCGGACTTGAACATCGAAGATGGAAGTGTGGCGGGTGATGTCGTGGCGTCACTGACTGTCACCGACGATTTTACGGACAACGCCAATATCGTTTACAAAATCGTGCCGAACGTCGGGCAGTTCGACTCCTTTGCCATTGACCCTGTGGCACAGACGCTGGTGATGACGGACAGCGTCGATGCCAATGATCGCAACACCTATGATGTGACCATTGAAGCGACGGATGAGGCCCGTAACACCTATCAAGAGTCGTTCGTCATTGATGTGATCTTCCCCTGATCCTGCGCTTCAATCTGCCTCACGGCATGCAGGACAAGATTTCGGCGCGGCTTTGGGTTAAGAGAGGCCGACGTAAATCAAGTGAACGCCGAACAAGAGGTTCCGACATGGCGAATTACCTGCACCAGCACGATCTCCCTGCTGACGTGGACCTCGGTCCTGTTTTTGCAATCGATACGGAGACCCTGGGTCTGAACCTGACCCGTGACCGGCTCTGTGTCGTGCAGGTCAGCAGCGGCAACGGCGACGCTCACGTGGTGCAGATGCCCCAGCGCAACGTCGAAGGCGTGGCGCCCTTCGCCGGAAACGGGATCACTCAAGCGCCGAACTTGTGCCGCCAACTCAGCGACCCTGCGCGGCTCAAGCTCATGCACTACGCCCGTTTCGACATTGCCAGCGTTTACGCTTATCTCGGCGTGCTTATGACCAACGTCTATTGTACCAAGCTCGCCAGCCGCATGGTTCGCACCTCGACCGACCGGCACGGCCTGCGCGACTTGTGCAAAGAGTTTCTCGGCGTTGAGATTTCCAAGGTGCAGCAGACCAGCGACTGGGGCGCAGAGACACTTTCTGAAGAACAAGTGAATTACGCGGCGTCCGACGTGCTGTACCTGCATGGTTTGAAAGACGCCCTCGATGGCCTTCTGGCGCGTGAAGGGCGAGCGGAGCTGGCGCAGGCGTGCTTTGACTTCCTGCCGCGCCGGGCGCAACTCGACCTGCTGGGCTGGGAAGAGCGTGACATCTTCGCCCACTCCTAAAGCAACACCATCCCCGCCACGCACTACCGCGCGTGGGCGGGTCGTTGCCCTGCTGCGGGTGGTGCTGGTTGGATTGGTTGCTGCTGTGCTGGTCGCCTTTGCCTTTGCTCGAACCCCGTTCGAGCAACCCAAAGGCCCGGCTTTGATTGGGACGGGCGCTGCTGCTCCTGTCGAGCCCGGACCGCTCTCGCTGGAAGGCCCCGTGAGTATTGATGGACCCGGTGGGACCACGCTGTCCTCCCAAACCGGCGCACTCTATGACGTGGAAAGCGGCGATCTGACCCTGCTCGGCCCCGCCGCCCTGTCCCGCCCCGACACGCGCAGCGGCCAATAGCCAGTTTTTGAGAAGTGGGGTAGGTTCTGCCCATGATCTCCACCGTTTTCCGCGCGCTGCTGTTTCTGCTTTGCCTGTCACTGCCTTCACTGGGCAGCACACAGACTCGTGCGACGGGTGACGGCTTCGACCTTACCGCCAACGACGCCATCCGCTTCGATGCTGATGCAGCGCGCTATGAAGCGAGTGGGGATGTGCAGCTTGTCGTTGGGCCATGGGTGGTGCTGGCTGACCAAGTGATGGCCCGACTTGACCCCAGCCAGACCCGCGTCACAACGCTCGGCGCGCGCGGCAAGGTGTTCATCCAGCAAGACGGTTTCCGTGCCCGCGCTGCCGCAGCAGACCTTGACCTGAGCGCACAGGCCCTTCGCCTCTCTGGTGCGCCCGTGAACCTGCAACTGGGCGAAGATCGGTTGATCACGGATGGCGCGGTGGTGTTCGCGGTGGAGCAAGGCACGGTGACGATTGAGGACGCTTTTGTCCTGCAACTCGACGGCACCTCGTTCTCTGGCGGGCGGGCGCAAGCGCAAGTCATGGGCGACCGGGTGCAGACGGTGTCGGTGGTCGGCGGCGTACAACTCGAAGGACCGAGCGTGAAACTCGCGGCCGACCGTCTTGCGCTGGACCGGGAGTCGGGCAGCTTGCGGCTTGAAGGCGGCGTGGTAGTGCAGAGCGGGGGCGTGCTGCTGTCTGGTGCGGCAGCGGTTTATGACCTGGCCACAGGCACAGTTGCGCTTTCCAACGATGACGCGCAGCGCGTGACCGGGGTTCTGAGTTTCCAATGACCGCCCTGTCACCGACAACAAAGACCGGGATGACGGTGCGAGGGCTATCTGTGCGCCGGGGCGGAAAGACCGTGGTGCAGGACGTGAGCCTGAGCGCACGGCCAGGGGAGATCCTCGGCCTGATCGGTCCCAATGGTGCGGGCAAGAGCAGTACCTTTCACGCACTCATCGGCCTGATTGAGAGTCAGGCCGACATGCTGCAACTGAACGGCGAGGATATCCGTCGCTTGCCGATGTTCCAGCGGGCGCGGCGCGGTCTGGGCTATCTCCCACAGGAAGCGTCGATCTTTCACGGCTTGAGTGTCCAGGACACCTTGCGTGCCATCATGGAAATCGCTTTGCCGCGGAAAGAGCGCGCGGCGCATCTGGAGCGGTTGCTTGCGGATTTCGACCTTGGAGATTTGGCGAAGCAGCAGGCTGATACGCTCTCTGGTGGGCAGCGGCGGCGGCTGGAGTTGGCGCGTACTATGGCCAGCAAACCGACAGTTGTCTTACTCGACGAACCCTTCGCCGGCGTCGATCCC
>CBFHUI010000026.1:0-29253 GCA_965658725.1 Alphaproteobacteria bacterium
CCAGCGTACCGCTTTGCGCCATAAAGGCGGACATGTGGCCGATGTTGCCGTGCACGACGATGTCGATGCCCTTCATCGAGATGCCGCAGCGGGAGGCCGCGTTGCCCTTGACCACCAGCAGGCCGCCCCGGCCCGTGGCCCCGGCGTATTGGCTGGCGTCGCCTTCGATAACAACGGTGCCGGACATCATATTTTCCGCCACGCCCGGACCCGCCGAGCCGCGTACGTTGATGCTGGCTTCCTTGTTCATGCCCGCGCAGTAATAGCCGGTCGAACCAGCGACGGTCACGTCAAGAGGGCCGTCGAGGCCGACGGCAATGGCGTGCGAGCCGCGGGGGTTGTCGATGGTCCACTCAGTCTCGTTGGACTTGGCAGCAGCCACGTCACGCGCGGCTTGCTGCAGGGTCTGATTCAGCGCGCGCAGGCCTTCCTGCGCGAGGTCAATCGTCGGCATGGCTCAACGCTCCCAGAAATAAACATTGGCGGGCTCAGGCTCCCAAACGCGCGCATGGTCAATGTCCGGCAGGGACACGAGAGCGCGGTACTCGGAGCCAAAGGCCACATACTGATCGGTTTCCGCCATGACCGCCGGCTTGCACGCGATCGGGTCGCGCAGCACGCCAAAGCCGTTCTTGGTGCCGACAACAAAGGTGAAGAAACCGTCGAGGTCTTCGAGGCTGTCTTCCAGCGCTTCACCGAGGTTGCGGCCCTGGTTCATGCGGTAGGTCAGATAGGCCGCGGCGACCTCGGTATCGTTTTCGGTCTCGATATGGACACCGTTCCGACGCAGGCTGCGGCGGAGGCTGTTGTGATTGGACAGCGAACCGTTGTGCACAAGGCACTGGTCTGCACCGGTCGAGAAGGGGTGTGCGCCCATGGTCGTGATGGCGGACTCAGTGGCCATGCGGGTGTGCCCGATGCCGTGGGTACCGCCCATGGTGCCGATGCTGAACCGCGCCGCAACGTCCTTGGGAAGACCAACTTCCTTGTAGATCTCCATGCTACCACCGGTAGACATGATGCGCAGGCCGCTGTGACTCTCGCGCAGGTGCTTAACCAAAGCGTCGCCATGCGCCGAGCCTGTCGAAATCACCGCATGCGTCGATTTTTCCGTGATGGAACAGGGGTTTCCGATCACGCTGCTCAAGTGGTCTGCCAAGCCGCTAAAGGCACTTTCAGGGGTATCGGACTGCACCGTTACCTTGAAAGCTCCATTGTCGCCTTCGCCATAGAGCGCAATGCCCGCGCTGTCTGGACCGCGATCAGTCATCGTCACCAGCATATCGGACAGCATGCCCCCAAGCTGTGGCGACAGGCGATCGTCCTTAAGAAACAACCCAACAATTCCACACATACGAGTTTCCTTAGATGTCTCCGGCCTTCAGCCGTTTGTGCTGCGTCAGCAGCCTCTCATTAAAGGCACTATAGCGCCGCAAAAAATCAACTGAAAAGAAAAAAAGTTTCTTAACAGGGAATTTTTTCGCAGCGATAAATTGGTGTCTGGGTTCCAACCCTCTGTTGGTCTAGGGGATTAGCACCCTCTTGTCATGGTCGGACTTGCCCGCACAAAGGGCACGCGACAACCTGCTCATGAAATATTCCTAGAGAGAAAAAAAATTCACCTATAGTCTTGCAAACTGGAGCCTTCTCTTGTCAACATAGCGACCGTCTGAACGGCGGGCGAGGGGTCCGCTGGACAGGGCTAAATATTAGACGAGAAATCGGAGAGAGACGATGACCGCTTCCTGGAGATTTTCAACGCTTGCCGAACGGCACCGCGCCATGGGTTCGACCCTTGAGGACTGGTCCGGCATGGGCACCGCTTGGACCTATGACAAGGAACAGGAAGAAGAATACGTAGCCATCCGCACCAAGGCGGGTGTGATGGACGTGTCGGGGCTGAAGAAGGTCCACATCACGGGGCCACACGCCAGCCACGTCATTGACCGCGCCACGACGCGGAACGTGGAGAAGATCAAGCCGGGCCGCTCAAGCTATGCCTGCATGCTTAACGAAGCGGGCAAGTTTATCGACGACTGCGTGATCTATCGCACCGGGCCAAATGCGTGGATGGTTGTTCACGGTTCGGGCGCTGGTCACGAAGCGCTGACCATGGCGGCGACCGGGCGCGATGTCTCGATCCGCTTTGACGACAACCTGCACGACATTTCGTTCCAGGGTCCGCTTTCGGTGGAGTTCCTCTCCAAGTACGTCGAGGGCATCCGCGATCTGCCTTACTTTGCGCACATGCAAACGACGCTGTTCGATCTGCCGGTGATGATTTCGCGGACGGGTTACACGGGCGAGCGTGGCTATGAGATTTTCTGCCGCGGGCAGGATGCGCCGACCATCTGGGACCGGATTGTGGAAGAGGGCGCACCCATGGGGATCATCCCGACGCGCTTTACCACGCTGGATCTACTTCGCGCTGAGTCTTACCTGCTGTTCTTCCCCTACGACAACTCCGAGATGTACCCGTTTGAGGACGATGTCACCGGCGATACGCTGTGGGAACTGGGGCTGAACTTCACCGTCTCGCCGGGCAAAGTCGGCTTCCGCGGCGCGGAAGAGCACTACCGCCTCAAGGGCAAGGAGCGCTTCAAAATCTACGGCGTTATGCTCGAAGGCACCACGCCAGCCGATGAGGGCGCGCCGCTAATGAAGGATGGCAAGCAAGTCGGGGTCGTCACCGTCGGCATGTACTCGAGCGTCAACAAGCACAACGTGGGCATCGCCCGCATGCCTGTTGACTGCGCAGTCGACGGCACTGAAATGGTTGTTGCCAACGAGAGCGGTGACGTGAAGTGCCGTGCGCACTCCATGCCGTTCTACGATCCGGAGAAGAAGCGCCGGACGGCCAAGGGCTAAGCGCCCGCCTTTCCTCCTCTGTGCAGCCTGCGGGCACGAGGGCCAGCGAGCCTCTGGTCCCCGTCCGCAGGCTGACCAAGCCTAAGACGACAACAAGGGTAAGAGACCCGATGAGCAAAACTCACTTTGAACCTTCGATCAAAAGCCGCCCGGTCTATGGCGTGCTGGAGGCGCGGACAGGCTCGGAGCATGTCTTTGTCGCCAACGCCGAAGGCGCTGAAGCCATCCTCGATCTTGCTAAGGCCGCAAGCGCAGACTTCTGGACCAAGGCGCACATCATCTACGTTCCCGGCCGCAGCGGCGAGACCTTTCAGGATGCGCTGAAGGCCCTGGGCGCGCCGAAATTCTACATCGCCTCGAACGTCGCCAGCGCGCTGAACCGCTTGGTTCGCGCGCTCGAAGACTGTCGGATGGGCACGCAGTTCTATCTGACCGGGACGGAAGGGCTGATGGGGCAGGCGCAGCGCGACATCATGGCCGCCGGCATCTCCCACATGTCTGTGCAGACCGAGCACCGAGGTTCGCTGGCCCGCCGCGTCCAGTGCGTGCACTGCAAGGGCGTGGCTGAGGAGGTGACGACCGATCCCTATCAATGCCCACACTGTGACTTGCACCTGTTCGTGCGCGACCACTACTCGCGCCGTTTGGCAGCCTTTCAGGGCGTGCGCATCGATGCCGAAGACCACGGCAACGTTCCCCCAGCCGAGGAGGTGTTTCCATGAGCGGTTCGAAACCCAAGCTCGACGTCGTGGTCTCTGCCATCGTTGAGATCACTGACGAGATCAAACGCTTTGAGTTCCAGCGTGCCGATGGGCAGGACTTCCCACCGTTTTCCGGTGGTGCGCACGTTGTGATCGAGTTGGATGACGACGGCACCCGTCGTCTCAATCCGTACTCGCTGATGAGCAATCCGGCCGATACCTCCACCTACGCCATTTCCGTGCGGCGTGACGATGCCGGGCGGGGCGGGTCGCTGTACCTGCATCAGAAGCTGCAGACCGGTGATCGTGTAACGCTTTCCATGCCGAACAACTTGTTCTCGCTCGACCGGACGGCATCCAAGCACCTGATGATCGCGGGCGGTATCGGCATTACGCCTTTCCTCAGCCAGATCAAGCAACTCAAGGCCCAGAAGGGTCGGTTGGGGACGGCTGGCAAGGCTGACTTCGAGCTGCACTACTTTACCCGTGAGCGCGCCAAGGCGGCCTACTTGGGTGATTTGACCGACGATCCGGCGGTCAGCCTCACCACTTACTTTGACAACGAAGACCCCGACCGTGACCTGACCGGGGTTATGGGACGGCAACCGTTGGGGACGCACCTCTATGTTTGCGGTCCCAAGCCGATGATCGATATCGTGATCGAGCAGGCACGCAGCATCGGCTGGCCCGATGAGAACATCCACTACGAGGAATTCGTAGCGCCCAAGCCCGGCGAGCCTTTTACGGTCGAACTGGCGCAGAGCGGGCTGACGGTCAACGTCGGCGGGCGGCAGTCGCTGCTTGAAGCCATCGAAGAAGCCGGCGTGGACGCACCCTACATGTGCCGGGGCGGGGCCTGCGGTCAGTGCGAGACCAAAGTCATCGCTTGCGAAGGCACCATCGAGCACCGCGACCACTGGCTCACCGACGAACAACGCGACACTAACGCGGCCATCATGCCGTGCATGTCACGCTTCACCGGCGGCAAACTGGTCCTAGAGCGCTAAGCAGCGCGCACAGCAGAAGAATAAGGAGGCACATGCACCATGGGCATGGTCTTTAAAGACGAGACTTTCCGGGACGATTACAGCTTCTCGAACTCACCTGAGGCGATCAAGCGCTTTCCCTTCCCCTTTGACAAAGACAGCTACATGTACGCCGTCAACATGGAGCCGCACGCCCCCGTGCGCCCCGGTAGCGTGTATGACGTTTCCTTTGATGTTGACGAGCACTACGTCTCCGAAATGCGCGACCGCGCGCTGGTGCTGGCTGATGATCCCCTGCGCTGTCAGTCCCTGCCGCACATGACGCTCGCGGGCTGGGATTTGCTTGAGCTGATCATGGTGGAGAAGGCTAAGGACTATCCCGACTTGTTCGAGTTGCACCGGGACGGGGACAATTGGCACTGGATCAACAAGCCAATGGGCATCGAAGAGCGCTTCACCTTTGGCGATGAAACGACGCTGCCTTATGGGCCGATGGAGTACATCACACGGCAGGCGCAGGGCGATTTCTGCGTGCTGGATCAGCGCGAAGGCAATCTGTGGATGGACGCCGGTATGGTGACGACGCAGGCCGACTGGTCGCTGGATTTTGACATTGGGATGAACTTCTTTGAATGGCACGCGCCGGTTCCGCTGGCCCACGAAATGGGCATCTTCCAGCGCGCGCTTAAGTTCCTGACGGCGGTCCAGATCGGCGCGCCCGCCCGACGCCTTAACTGGACCATGACGGTCAACCCGTTGCTCGATACCAGCCCCGAGAACTACCACAAATGGGGCATCCAAAAGACCACGCTGACCAAGGAAAACATTGGCGCGAAGCAGCATTTGCGCGTCGAGTTGCAGACCTTCTGGCGCCTGCCGCGGTCCAACGCGCTGGTGTTCCCGATCCGGTGTTACCTGATCAGCCTGCAAGACCTTGTCACCCAGCCCAAATGGGGCCGTCGTCTGCACCGGGTGATCCGTGATCTGCCCGAGGAACTGGCGACCTACAAGGGCTTCATTGCCAACCGTCCGGCGATTCTGGAGTACCTCTCCCAATTTGACGATGGCGCACCGACGTCGCTGGGAACGTGGCCAGAGGACGACTAAACGCACCAGCGCCCTCGGCTCACAGACGAACAAGGCGACTGTCCCGATCCGGGGCAGTCGCCTTTTTTCTTGTCTGTACAAGGGCGGAGAAGGGGGCCTACTGCGGGTAGGTGATGATCGACAGGTAGCGCGCGGGCAGTTTGGTTAGCTTTCCCGGGCCGTGTGGCGCGTCAGCGTCAAAGGTGAAGCTATCGCCCGGCTCCAGCCGGTAGACGTCGCCCGCGTGGTGATAATCCACTTCGCCCTCGATCATGTAGATGAACTCGATGCCATCATGCTGGAAGGTCGCGAAGGTATCAGACTCGGTGGTGAGTTCGATCAGGTAGGGCTCCACGATGACGCCGCTGGCGTTCGAACCGATGTGACCCAGCAAGTTGTACTGATGCCCCGCGCGCGTGCCTGCGCGGTCCACGTCGAGGCCGCTTCCAGCCTTGACCAACACAGCGGAGCGCTGCTCCTCAAAGCGGCGGAAGAAAGACGTCAGCGACACCGAAAGAGCGTCGGAGAGGGTTTGCAGCGTGGTCAAAGAGGGGGAGGTCAGGCCGTTCTCGATCTTCGAGAGCATGCCCGGAGAAATCCCTGTCAGCTTGGAGAGTTCCAAAACCGTGATGCTCTGCTGTTTGCGCACAGCTTTGACCTCGCGGCCAATGGCCACTTCAAGGACTTTTTCGCGCTGCTCGGATACGACCTTATGCGGATCTTGCTTCAGCACAGGACTGGCAAGTCCTTCTGCTTCGGCAACAGTTGCAAGGTCGATCTTCGTTCTGCTCACCGTTCGGTTCTCTTTACGGTTGATAAATCCACCCCTTCACATGAACCAAAATATCCCCGCTTGGTAACCCCGGGACGCCGTGACGCAGGTTTGCGTCACGGCGTCTTTGGATCAGACGTTCAGGTAGGACTCCAGACTGTCGTCCAGCGCGTCCTTCCATGGCGTATGGTGCGGGGGCGCTTTGGTCCCGGTCAGCGGCGAGACGTAGCCGTTGTCCCGGAAGGTCATGATGTTCTGTTTCTTGTGGCCTTTCCATTCCTTGAAGGCCTGGTTGGCCACGTCGATGTCAAAGGTCGGGTAGTCGGTCTCGTCCATCAGTTCTTTGACGTACGCGCCCTGATACTCGATTGGCCCGTAACCGTCGGCCTGGGCGTCTTCCTGTGCTTCACGCGCCGCGACGTCAGCGGCAAGCGCATCGGCATCGCCGGGAATACTGATCCGGCCCATGATGGCATCACGAACCCACCACGCCTGCGCGTCGAACATGTTGAAGGTGTACCACTGGTCCTGCATGCCGAGGTAAAACAGGTCGGTGTTCCCGTTGAACACCACGCCCTTGTAGAGGTTCGCCGACGCCAGCCGGTTGGCCGTGCGCAGCTTCAGGCTGTCTTGCATGAAAGGGAAGTGGTGCAGATAGCCCGTGCACAGGATGATGGCGTCTACTTCTTTGGAGCTGCCGTCCTTGAAGAACGCGGTTTTGCCCTCGACCCGCTCCAGTCCCGGCACTTCCTGCCAGTTCTCCGGCCAATCGTAGCCCATGGGGGCGGTGCGATAGGAGCAGGTGATCGACTTTGCACCGTATTTCCAGCACTGCGAGCCGATGTCTTCGGCGGAGTAGGACGAGCCCATAATCAGGATGTCTTTGTCCTTGAACTCCAGCGCGTCCCGGAAGTCGTGGGCGTGCAGGATGCGGCCGCCGAAGCGGTCAAAGCCGGGATAATGCGGCACGTTGGGCGTGGAGAAGTGGCCCGAGGCGACGACGACGTGATCGAAGTGCTCATCGCTCTCCGTTCCTGCTGCGAGGTCTTCGGAAACCACGCGGAAACCTCCTCCGGCTGCTTCTTCGACCCGGCGGACGGCGGTGTTGAAGCGGATCCAATCACGGATCCCGGCTTTCTTCACCCGGCCTTCGATGTAGTCGAATAGGACCGCGCGGGGAGGGTAGCTGGCGATTGGCTTGCCGAAGTGCTCGTCAAAGGAATAGTCGGCAAACTCCAACCCTTCCTTGGGACCGTTGGACCAAAGGTAGCGATACATCGAGCCGTGCACGGGTTCACCGTTATCATCCAGGCCGGTACGCCAATCGTACCGCCACAACCCACCCCAGTCGCTTTGCTTCTCAAAGCAGACCACCTCGGGAATAGCGTCTCCCTTGGCTTTGGCAGATTGAAAGGCTCTCATTTGGGCCAACCCGGATGGGCCAGCACCGATGATCGCAACGCGCTTGGTCATGTAGTCACTCCTCACTCTAAAGTCTGCGTGAAATGCTAACCGGCCTTTTCAGGTCTGTCGATACCAAGGGGAAACTAAAATTAATCGGGGTAAATTAGTTGTCGAACCGGTTCTGACCCCGCCGTGTCTCGGTCAGCGGCATCTGGCGGACGATGGATTCATGCGCCCGCTGATCGCACATGGGCCGGGGACAGAGGCGGCAGTTAACCCCGATTTCCGTCGCTGTGCCGGGCAGCCCAAAGGTGTTGTCGGCCCCGTAAACCAACTCTGGCGCATGCTGTATGGCACAGCCCACGGAGACCGCTTGCCGCCGATCTTCCTGATTGAAGCGGCTGGCGGGGCGGGAGACGGTGCGGTTAATGGTGATGAATTCCGCCCCGTCCGGCATTTCGACCCGTTGAGTCAGAATGCGGCCAGGCACGCGGAAGCAATAGTGCACGTCCAACCGGGGGCAGGTGCCGCCATAGCGGGCCAGTTGGATGGAAGACGCATTGAACCGCTTAGAGACGTTGCCCGCCTTGTCCACCCGCAGGAAGAAGAACGGGATCCCGCGGTTTGAGGGCCGCTGCAGCGTCGTCGCGCGCTGACACACCTGCTCGTAAGACACGGAAAACGAAGCCGCCAACCGTTCGAAGTCATAGGCCCACTTCTTCGCCGCTTCGAGGAAGGGCTCATAGGGCATCAGCAGAGCCGCGGCGAAGTAGTCGCAAAGCGCCACGCGCGCCCGCGCGGCGTCGTGCTGGTCGGAAAAGTCGGCACTGCGCACCACCTCATCGACCGCATCGGCGAACACCATGAGGCCGATCCAGTGCGCCATCTGAAACACCTTGTTGCCGTGATCAAGCGAGTCCGACAGGTACAGCGTGCCGATGTTGGCATCGAAGCGACGGACAGAAGGAGCGATGGTCTCGTGTTCAACCACGCGGACCTCCGTGCCGTGTTGCTCGGCAAGTATCTGCGAGAGCTGGCTGAGGGCGTGGTCGTTGGAGAGGGTATGCTGCTCGCGGAAAGACTGGGCGAGCTGCTCCAATTCCTCGAAATAGTTGCCCTTGCGCTGGAAAAACTCGTGCACGCGCTGCTCGCTGGCGCGCAAGGACTTGGAGCGATCTTCAGTGGTCTCCAGCGTGCCCGCCAATCGTTCCTGCACCAGCTGATAACTGTCGAAAAGCCCCATCAGCCCTTCAACCACTTTCGGCGCCAGATCCATGGCGGAGCGCAGTTCATCGATTGAGATGTCATCGACGCCGACCGCCGGGTCGGAGAGGGTCTTGCGCAGCTGTTGCAGCGACACCTGCGTATTGGCTGAGGTGAGTTCAGCCATCTCCAGCCCAAAGACATCACTCAACCGCATGAGCACCGCGAGCGACGCGCTGCGCTGATTGCGTTCGAGCAGGTTGACCAGACTGCCGCTGACCCCGAGCAGGCGGGCAAAATCGGTCTGCGTGAGGCCCCGTTCCAGACGCAAAGCGCGCAGGCGCGGGCCAATAAAGAGCTTTCCCGTTTCCATGGCAGCAGTACTTTACAAGTTTGACGTTTTGTAAAGATGTAAAATACAAGAACGACATTTTGACACGCTTTTCCGTGCATGCCGCTGAAATGCGTGGCTTTTATCCCATGGCGCGGGAGAGCAAAGCCTAACTCTCCGCCGAACCATGGGAGGACCAGTACAATGATTCAGAACGTAACCCTCGTCTCTACTCTCACGGATGACACGGCACGGCGGCTGGTGAGCCAGTCTTTCGGTTGTGTGATCGACCTCCGCACGTCCATCGGCTCGCAGGCCGGTCGGCCGATAGAGGAGCCGATTTTAAAAGCGCTCATGGCTGGCTTCATTGACTACCGTCAGCTTCCCATCGATCTGCACAGTGAAACGGGGCGCGGGCTGGGTGAGGCTCTCGTGCTGATTTTTGCCACGCTGAAGCCACTCGCGCTGGTGGTTGATGATGTTGAAAGCTGGCGCGACGAGCTGGCTTTTGTCGGTGTCCGAACTGCTGGACTGGCCTCTGACCCCGTCGTTCAACTGGACGTCGCTGCCTGATTTTGGGTCTTCTCTCTTCTCCTTCTCTCACACAGACCCATTTTAGCCCCAACTCTCCATGAAGGACGCCGTCGCCATGACCGACACCGACCTGCTCGAATACTCCGTTGTGTTTACCGATCGCTCGGTCAACCACATGTCAAAGCGCTTTCAAGCGTGCATGAATGAACTGCACGAAGGCCTGACTGAGACGTACAAAGCGGCGTCCATGGTGTTGGTCCCCGGTGGGGGTTCCTATGCGATGGAAGCGGTGGCGCGACAGTTCGGGATGGGCAAGCGTAAGACCTTTCTGCGCAACGGTTGGTTCTCCTACCGCTGGACGCAGATTTTTGATGCGATCGAGCCGGGCTATCAGGCGCCGGTGCTCATGGCGCAGCGGGTGGGCGAGGGGCCTACCGCTCCTTTCGCGCCCAAGCCGCTGGCTGAAGTGCTGGAGCACATTGAAACTTATCGCCCTGATGTCTTCTTCGCGCCGCACGTTGAGACATCCGCCGGGATGGTTCTGCCAGACGATTACATCCAGGCCGTTGGCGCGGCTGTTCGGGCCAATGGTGGGGTATTTGTGCTGGATTGTGTGGCATCTGGCTCGCTCTGGATCGATATGGAAGCGCTGAACGTCGACGTGCTGGTTACCGCTCCGCAGAAGGGCTGGTCGTCCACCCCGTCTTCCGGCGTGGTGCTGCTGGGCGAACGGGCGGTTGAGCGCTTGGGTGAAGCCAGTGCGCCGTCGAGCTTCGTACTCGATTTGGCGAAATGGCACGGCATCATGAAAGCCTACCTTGACGGCGGTCACGCTTATCACGCGACCATGCCGACGGACTCGCTGCTGAGCTTTGCCGCGAACATGCGTGAAACGCTGGAATTCGGGTTAGACAACTGCCGCGCTGCTCAGATTCAGATTGGCAAGGACATCCGCGGAGTGCTCGAGGAGCAAGGCTTCCAGAGCGTTGCGGCTGAAGGTTATCAAGCTGCCCCCGTCGTGGTCAGCTTTGCGCCTTCACCGGACTACCAAACCGGCGCGATTTTCGCGGCCAAGGGCCTGCAAATTGCTGCCGGCGTTCCCTTGGCCATCGAAGAAGGCCCCGACTACAAAAGCTTCCGCTTCGGCCTCTTCGGCCTAGACAAACTCCGCAACCCCACCCGAACCGTCACCCGCCTGCAAGAAGCCATGGGCTGGTAAACGGCTCTGTCAAAGGCGGGCGATTTACTCGTCATCCCCCTTTGACGGGAACACGTAGGGGATCAGGAAGAAGATGCAGCCGAGCAGGAACAGCAGGCTGCCGGTCATGCCCCAGAAGCTGCCGACGCTGGTGATGATGAAGCAGATGGCGCACAGCAGGAAGACGATCCAGCCGGCGATTTCGAAGGCTTTGCGGTTCATGCTGTCCACCCAAGTTCGCGTTGACGGCGCAAGGCGGCGAGGGCGTTGCGCATGAGGATGGCGACCGTCACCGGGCCAACCCCGCCGGGCACGGGCGTTACCCAAGACGCCACATCCTTGACCGCTTCTGTATCCACGTCGCCCACAATCCGTGTGCCGCCCTGGCCGTCGCTGACTTGATTGATGCCAATATCGATTACAGCCGCGCCGGGACGGACCATGTCCGGCGTGATGAAATTGGGGATCCCCACGGCGACCAAAATGGCATCCGCCCGGCGCGAGTGCGCAGCGACGGAACGGGTCATGTGGTGACACACAGTCACCGTCGCACCTTCGGCCATCAGCATGAAGGCAGCCGGTTTGCCGACGATCGCTGAATGGCCGATCATCACCACTTCCAGCCCGTGCAGGTTCAGACCCGTTGCCTTGATCATCTCCACCGATGCCGCCGCCGTACAGGGGGCGAGCGCCAGGTCGTCATAGACCATGTTACCAATGGAAGCGGGGTTCATGCCTTCTACGTCCTTCAGCGGGTGGATCGCAGACTGCAGCGAGCGGACGTTCAGGTGCTCGGGCACCGGGCGCTGCAGGATTACGCCCAAGACGGCCGGGTCATCGTTCATCGCAACCAGCCGCGCTTTAGCGTCCTCCGCGCTGATGTCTCCGGGCCAGTATTGGTCGTCAAAGGGCAGACCGACGGACTCGGCGGCACGCTTCTGCCCGCGAATATAAACCGCCACTTCGGGCGTATCGCCGATCGAGATCGAGACCAGTCGCGGCAGCGGACCCTCGGTAGCGAAGGGGACAAGCGCGGCTGCGACCTCCTCCAGAATTCGTCTTTTGACCGGAAGTCCGCTAAGGTATCGGGGATCGGGCGTGGACATGGAGCGTTCAGACCTCATTGGTTCACTGGGAATAAAAATTGACTTACAGGAAAAGTACGGGGCCTGCCAGACCGCGGTTGGTTGGCGCAGTGCAGATCAGATTTCTCGGTCATGATCCAACGCGCCAGACGAGCACGTGACCCGGCTGGGAGCCTTTTGAAGGAGAAAGCGGTGCAGGACAAGCGGGCAGAAGATTTGCTGGCACGGGCCTATGCGCTGGACGGGGCTGACCCGGCCGAAACCCGCGCGTTGTACCGCGATTGGGCGCAGACTTACGACGGCACCATGCTGGACGGGCTGGGCTATGTCTCACCGCAGAAAATCGCAGCGCTTGCAGCGGAGATGCTGGCGGACAAAGCTGCGCCCGTGCTCGACGTGGGGTGTGGAACGGGGCTGCTGGCAGCGTTTCTGGCCGAGGCCGGGTTCAGCTCAATCGACGGACTGGATTACTCTGCAGAAATGCTCGAACTGGCGGTGCAGCGGGGGCGCATTGTTCGAGCCTTTCTCAAGGATCTGAATGCGCCGCTGGAGATGCCGTTGGCGCAATACGCGGCGCTGGTCTCAACCGGTACCTTTACCCACGGGCACGTTGGCGGAGGGTGCTTGCCAGGTTTGATGGACTTGCTCCGTCCCAACGGACTGCTGATCTGTACGGTGCACCGGGACGTTTGGCAGGAAGGCCGGTTCGGCGCGGCGCTGGACGGCCTGGTGGCTCAGGGCGTCGCGGAGGCCGTGTCGCGCACGGCAGATCGGTTGTTCGAGAACGATACCGAGCCTACCGGCTGGTATTTGGTGCTGCGCCGAAAACCGGCCTGATGCCTCAGCGAAAGCCGGTTCAGCCACCCGTGATCTGCAGCCACTTGAAGTTCCGCCGCCCCATGGTGTTCTTGAACGCATACCACGGAGAGCCATCGCTGCCTTTCGGCGCGCCCTGAACATTCGGCCAGCGCTCGAGCAGTACTTCAAACGCCGCTTGGGCCTGTATCCGCACCAGCGGGCGACCCAAGCAGTTATGAATGCCGGAGCCAAAGCTCATATGATGCTTGGCATTGCTGCGCGCGTGGTCGAAGGTCCAAGGATCGGCAAACATGGCTTCATCCGTGTTCGCCGCAAGCAAGGAGGGGAACAGCCGGTCGCCCGCCTTCAACTCAACCCCGTGAAAGGTCTGATCCACGGCCGAAAGGCGGGGCTTCGTCGTCGTCAGCGGGCAAAACCAGCGCAGCATCTCTTCAGCAAAGGCAGGGATGTCGTCGGGGTGGGCGCGCAGGTGTTCTCGCATGGCTGGCTGATGGGCGAGATACCAGAGCGCGCCGTTGAGCAGGTGGGTTGTCGTCTCCCCGCCCGCGATGATCAGCGTGAAAACGATGGCCTTCATCTCGTTTTGGGATAGCCGGTCTGACCCTTCTTGCAGGTTAACCAGCTCTGCAATCAGCCCTTCGGCATCGCTGTTGACGAGGGTTTCCGACCAAGCCTCGATCCCCTTGGACGCTTTGCCGATCCCGCCCAGCATGCGGAATATGCCCCACGGCGACATTTCCATAAGCCGCAGGGGCTTCATCCACTCCATGAAACGCTCCTGCATGTGCTCGGGAAAGCCGAGCAGAACGGAGATCACCCGCATGGGCATGACCGAGGAGAAGGCTTCGACATAGTCCACGCTGCCTTCGCGGGTGGCGGTGGCTTGCATGGCGTCAGTGAGTGCGACCGAGTGGTTGTAACAAGCGTCAGTCAGATCCTTGACTGAGCGCTTGGCGAAGGCCTTGTCGACAAATCCGCGCAGGCGGCGGTGATCGGGTTCGTCCTTTTGGATGAAACCTTCCGCCATGTAACGGATGCTTGGCGGCAAGGGGAAGGGGATGCCTGTGCCAGACTGCCCGGCGTTCTTGGGCTCGGAGACAAAGCGCTCGCGCTCGGTGAGCAAGGCGCGGCAGGCCTCGTAGCTGGTGGTCACGTGTATCTTGCCCAGGATCGGCATTTTCATCGGGATAACAGGGCCTTGGGCCCGCATGGCCTCGATGCCCGCGCGTGGGTGCTCGGCGTCGATGTCCTTGGCAAAATTCATCAGTTTGGCCATCGCGCCATCCCTCCCTGTGGTCCTGACTGCGGGCGTGGCGTGCAAGGTGGGGATCAGGGCGCGGCTTGTCCAGTGCGTTGTCGCGCCCGGATGCGCTCGCGCACGATGATGAACAGCCCGCTGAGCACAATCACGGCTCCGCCGAGCAGCGTAAAGCCGTCCGGGACCTCGCCGAAGTAGAAGAAACCGTTGGCAAAGGCGAAGACCAGCAGCAGGTAGTTCAGCGGTTGAATTGCGCTGGCTTGCGTGAACATGAGCGCAAGGATCAGCGCGCCGTGTCCGATGATGGCCGTGCAGCACAGCAGCGCGAGCATCCAGATTTGGTCTCCGACAGGCGTTTCCCATTGCAGCACGCCCAGCGGCAGGATCGCCAGCCATCCGAACAGGCCCAAGTAGACCATCGAGGTCTGAAAACTGTCCCCGCTGCGTCCCGCAATCCGGGTGAAGATGTTATAGAGCGCGTACAGGAAAGCGGCGATCAGTGGGTAAATGATGAAGGGCGAAAAGCTGGTCAGTCCCGGCCGGATGATAAGCAGCGCTCCGACAAAGCCAAGCGCCACCGAGGACCAGCGCCAGACCCCCACACGCTCCCCCAGCATCGGCCAGGCCAGTGCGGTGATGATCAGCGGGAACACGGCGAACAGCGCATGCTGCAGGCCGAGGTCGAGCTGCCGGACGCCGAAGGAAAAGATAAAGATCTCCGCCACCAGTATCACCCCACGCAGGACATGCAGCACGACCACTTTACTGCGGAAGCTGCGCAGGATGCCGCGCTGCGCCGGGGGGCCGGTTAGAGATGCGAGGGCAAAGGCGAAGAGGGTAAGGGCCGTGTAGCGGCTGACGACAACGGTCGAGATCGGCAGCTCTGTGATCAGCTTCTTGGTCAGCGCGTCCTGCGAGGAAAAGAAAAACATGGCCAGGACAGCCAGCCCAAAGCCCAGCAGCGGCCGCGCGGCATCGGTCGCGGCCGACGCAGGCGCTGAAGCCGATCGGGCGGTTGCGCTTAGGCGCGGCGTGGGCGGAGGCGTGGCGGCCATGGGCAGGAACCAGTCAGGCTGTCGGCAAAAAGGCAGAGACGCAAAGCAAGCAGCACTTAAGCGCCGCGCTCCGATTGGGCCTAGTCGGTCGAAACCGGTTTGGCGTGCGTATCCGCGTCACTGCCCGACGCTTTTGACCCGCCGTTGCGGTCTTGGTGCCGATCGAGCAGGGCGATCAGCAGGGCCGGCAGCAGCGCCAGCATCGATGCCCCCAGCAGCAGCGCGATGAAGAGCGAGGGCGCGGGGTTGGCTTGGAGTGCATAGCCCATGATCGCCGTTGCCCCCGCGCCGACCCAATTGATCATGGCCCCGCTCAGCCCTGCCGCTGAACCGGCCAGATTGCGATTGACTGAGACCACACCGACATTCGCGGCTTGCAGCGAAAAGCCATTGGCCGCGCCGATCAGCATCATGGGCGGCAGGATCAGGGCAGCGCTGGTCACGCCGTTAAGGATCAGCACCAGCGAGACCCCGGCACCCACAACCCCAACCAGCCGTCCCGTCACCATCAGCGTTGAGCCGCGCACGCGCCGGGCGACTTGCCGGGTGATGGCGTTGGCGATCACGTAGCCAACGGTGAGCGTCCCGAGCGTAATGCCAATCTGAGTCTGGCTGAGCTCAAAGTGCGCGATACCGATCAGCGGCATTCCAGCGAGGAAGGCAAAGAATGTCGAGATGCCAAAGCACAGCATCAGCGTATTGCCCCAAAAGCGAGGGGCAGCGAGAAGAGCGGGGTAGGCGCGGAACTGTGCGCCAAAGGTGGACGACTTCGCCTGATTGGTCTCTGTGAGATCAAAGATGAGCAGGATCAGGGTGAGCAGGCCGATCAACCCTTGAACCAAAAACACCGTGCGCCAGTCAAACATGTCGGCAAGAAAACCGCCAAAGGTCGGCGCAAGCAGTGGGGCCAGACCCATGACCATGGCAATCGAGGCCATGCGCCGGGTGGCGTCCTGCGCGTTGATTGCCGTATCCCGGACAATAGTCTGCGCCATGACGCTTCCAGCGACCACCACGCATTGCACAATTCGACCGATGAACAGCACGGTTACATTCGGCGCGGCCGCGCAAACCAGCGAAGCAAGGACAAAGAGACCGACACCGATCAGCGCCACCGGCCGTCGCCCAAACCGGTCTGAAATCGGTCCCAACAGCAAGGTCATAACACCGGTGATCACCAGATAGCCGCTGAAGAGAATATTGATCGTGGCGTAGGAGACACCAAACTCCTGCGCCATTTCCCCAAACGCTGGAACAATCATGTTCAACGACACCACCGACAGTGCGGCCATGAGCGTCAGAGTCGCGAAATGGGGCCCGCGAGGAAGGTCGGTCATAAAGAAGGGGTCCGATGCTAAGCGACGAGAAGGCGATGTGGCAGGGCGGCAAAAGCGTGGCCACGTGCGGCCCATGTCCCTAACATGGTAACGAAATTGCCCGGGGAGAAGCCTGTGATTTCTGCGTGGGTGCCCATCGCTGATGGATCGCCGCGTGTTGGGTCATGCGACAACCTGTCGGGCCTGTGTTAAGAACGGCGCGCACCGCCATATCAATGTGGAGTCAGCACTCTGTCCAAGGTCAATTTGAAAGCACTGGAAGCCTTTGTCGCCGTCGCCGATACCGGCAGCTTTGGTGCAGCAGCGGGCCTGCTCAACACCACACAACCGAACATCTCCAACCGCCTTGCAAGCCTTGAAGCGCAGCTTGGGTTGAGCTTGTTTACGCGCGGGGTGGGAAAAACTGTGCTCACCGCCAAAGGCCGCGAGTTGCTGCCCATGGCCCGCGCCACCCTCGATCAGCGCGACGCTTTCCTGCTCGCCGCTGACGCGCCTGAAGTGCTCGATGGGGTGCTGCGGCTGGGGGTGAGTGAAGTGGTGGCGCATTCCTGGCTTAAGGCCTTCATGGCCGAGTTCACGGCGGCCCTGCCGAGCGTCCGGGTCGAGCTGACCGTGGACCTCTCCCGCGCCTTGCTTGCGGGGATGGGGGCGGGGGAGTTGGACCTGTGTTTTCAGACCGAAAGCCGTCCCGTGCCGGGGCTGGGGATGGTGGAGTTGGACCAGCACGCATTCCGCTGGGTTGCCGCTGCGGACAGCCCGCTGGCCCGCATGGCCCACGCGGCAGATGCCATCGAGGCGGCTGCGCTCTTCCTGCCTGCCAAGGGCACGCAGCCGTTTCTGGAGTTCCAAACCTACGTCAGCCGGCGCGGGCTGGACGCGCCGACGCTGGTGCCGTCTTCGAACCTGTCGGTGGCGAAAAATCTGGTGAGGGACGGGTTGGGCCTTGGTTTGCTGCCGGCCTGCATGATCGAAGCTGATGTGGCGCAGGGAAGCTTGAGCATGCTCGACAACGACTGGCTGCCTGAACCACTGCTCAGCAGCGCGCGATTCAGCGAGGAACGCCGACCCGTGGTGGTCGAGCGCGCGCTTGAACTGGCCCGCGCGGTGACGCCATAAGTGAAGTCGATCCCCGGGATCACATCAAACAATGGCACTTCCCTCCAGCATCCGGTCCAAGGTAGCCTTGAACATTGAGCCGCGGCGGGTCTTGTCTCGTGCGGTCGGCAAGCAAAGGGTGGCACCATGGAAGTTCGCTTGGGCGTCGATATCGGCGGGACGTTTACGGACGTTGTTCTGGAAACCCCTTCGGGCCTGACCTCAACCAAAGTCCTCACCACGTACGCTGCTCCAGAGCGCGCGATCATTGAGGGGATGAACCGGGTTTGTGAGCGCGCGGGCGTGCCGACGTCGGCGATCGAGCAGATCATCCACGGCACCACGCTTGCCACCAACGCTCTGATCGAGCGGCGCGGGGCCAAGACGGCCCTCATCACCACCGAGGGCTTCCGCGACGTCATTGAAATGCGGACTGAAAGCCGGTTCGAGCAGTACGATCTTGATTTGGTGCTCCCCGAACCTCTGCTCCCGCGCCAGCAGCGCTTGACCGTGCGCGAGCGGGTCGATGCCAACGGTAGCGTGCTGATCCCCTTGGACCGCGCCGAGGTCGAGGCGCTCTGCGATCAGATCGGTGAGGCGGGCTACCAGAGCGTGGCCGTTGGTCTGCTGCACTCTTACCTCAATGACGCCCATGAGCGCATGATCGCCGAGGTCTTTGCCGCGCGCCTGCCGGACGTCGCACTGTCATTGTCCAGCGAAGTCTCCCCGCAAATGCGCGAATACGAGCGCTTCAACACCGTTGCCGCAAACGCCTATATCAAGCCGCTGATGAAGTCCTATCTGGGCAGACTGGCCGGACGGCTGGCCGAGCAGGGGGCGGCGTGTCCGATTTTCCTGATGCACTCGGGCGGCGGCATCATTTCTTTGGAAAACGCTGCAGAGTTTCCTGTGCGGTTGGTCGAAAGTGGACCGGCGGGCGGGGCTGTCTTTGCCGCTCACATCGCGGGCCAGCACGGGCTGGACAAGGTGCTGTCCTTTGACATGGGCGGCACCACGGCGAAAATTTGCCTGATCAAGAACCAGACCCCCAAGACCGCCCGCGTCTTCGAAGTCGCGCGAACCTATCGGTTCAAGAAAGGGTCAGGCATGCCGATTTCCATCCCGGTGATCGACATGGTGGAGATTGGTGCTGGCGGTGGATCGCTGGCGCACGTGGACGCCTTGAACCAGATCCGCGTCGGCCCAGAGTCCGCTGGTTCTGAGCCCGGACCGGCCTGCTATGGCCGAGGCGGTGAACGCCCGGCAGTGACCGATGCGGACTTGGTGCAAGGCAAGCTGGATCCGGCGAACTTCGCGGGTGGTTCGATCCCGCTGGACACCGACGCCTCTCGCGCCGCTCTGACCGCACACATTGGCGCGGCATTGGACATCGATGCCGGGGAAGCGGCCTATGGGCTGACTGAAGTGGTGGATGAAAACATGTCCAATGCGGCCCGTGTCCATGCCGTCGAAAACGGTGAGGATCTCAGCGAATATACCATGATCGCCTTCGGCGGCGCGGCGCCTCTGCACGCCGCGCGTCTGTGTGAGAAGCTGGGCATCGACCGCTGTTTGGTCCCCCCAGGCGCGGGCGTTGGCTCTGCCATCGGTTTTCTCAAGGCCCCGTTCAGCTTCGAGGCAACGCGCTCAGTGTACATGGAGTTCAAGGCCTTTGACCCGGCGGTGGTCCGCCAGACGTTGGCCGAACTGCGGGACGAGGCCACGACCTTCGTCCGAACCTGCGACGCGCACGCGCCGATTGAGGCCGATTACAAGGTCTATATGCGCTATCGCGGGCAGGGCTGGGAAATCCCGATCACGCTCAGTGCAGAGCAAGCGACCAACCCTGACCGCGCAGCACTGCAGGCGCTGTTCGAGCGCGATTACAGCCAGCTTTTTGGCCGCACGGTTGCGGGGCTGGAGATCGAGGCGACGGTCTGGGCGGTGAACGCCACCACACCAACCCCGCCGGTGGAGCGCCTGATCCCCGCTGCGGACGGCGCGCCTGCGCCCGTAAGCGGCAGTCGCGCCGTGTTTGATGCTGCGCGGGGTGAAAGCGTCGAGGCTGCCGTGATCGCCCGCGAGGGGCTGACGCTGGGCCAGCACGCCAGCGGCCCGGCCATCATCACCGAAGACGAAACCACCATCATCGTCCCCACCAGCCGCCGCGCCACTGTCCAGGCTGACGGCTGCATCGACCTCCAGATCAAAGGCTAGCCCCATGGCGTCAACCGTTTCAAAGCAAGTCATGTGGAACCGCCTGATTTCGGTGGTTGAGGAGCAGGCTCAGGCGCTGGTCCGCACAGCCTTCTCCACGTCGGTGCGGGAGGCGGGTGATCTGTCCGCCGGGGTCTACGATGCGCAGGGCCGGATGCTGGCGCAGGCGGTTACCGGCACACCGGGTCACGTCAACGCCATGGCCGACGCCGTGCCGCACTTCATGCGCCGGATCGGCGTGGAAACCATGGCCGAGGGCGATGTCTACATCACCAACGACCCTTGGGAAGGCACGGGCCACCTGCACGACATCACGGTCGTTACGCCGTCGTTCAAGGCTGGGGTTCTGGTCGGCTATTTTGCTTGCACTGCGCACATTGTCGATATCGGCGGGCGTGGCTTTGGGGCCGATGCGAATTCGATCTACGAAGAAGGGCTCTACATCCCCATCATGCGCTTTGCTGACAAGGGTGTGGTTGATCAGACCCTCATGCGCATCATTCGAGGCAACGTGCGCGAGCCGGACCAACTGGTCGGTGACGTCTATGCTCTAGCCACCTGCAACGAAATCGGCCATCGCCGCCTGATAGAGATGATGGATGAGTTTGCGCTTGATGATCTGGAGGATGTTTCTGCCTTTATCCTCGAGAACTCGCGCCGGGCTACGCTGGAAAAGATCAATGCCCTGACGCCCGGTGAGGCGCACGGTGCCATGACCATCGACGGCTACAGCAACCCGGTCACGCTCAAGGTCCACTTGAGCATCCAGCGCGACCGCATCGTCGCTGACTACGAAGGAACCTCGGGCCTCGACCCCAAGGGTATCAACGTGCCGCTGGTCTATACCAAGGCTTACACCTGCTACGCCATCAAGTGCGCCATCGCGCCGGAGATCCCCAACAACGCCGCCTCGCTTGCGCCGTTCGAGGTGGTCGCGCCGGAGAACTCCATCGTCAACGCCGTACACCCTGCGCCGGTCGCCCTGCGCCATGTCATAGGGCATATGGTGCCGGACACGGTTTACGAGGCGCTGGACCAACTGCTCCCGCGTACTGTACCGGCGCAGGGGGCTGGGACGCTGTGTAATTTTCAGGTCTCGCTGCGCCCGCGCACGGATGCGCCAGCGCCTGCAGGCGCGCGGCGGTCTGAGGTGCTCACCTTTAACTCTGGGGGATCGGGCGCACGGCCTTCGGTGGACGGGCTTAACGCCACCGCCTTTCCCAGTGGCGTGATGACCATGCCGGTCGAGGCGACCGAGCACGCCGGGCCGGTCATCATCTGGCGCAAGGAGCTTCGCCCGGACAGCGGCGGGGTTGGTGCTTATCGCGGAGGCTTGGGGCAGTTCATGGAAGTGGGTGCGCAGGAAGGCCATGAGTTTGATTTCTCCGCCATGTTCGACCGTGTGGATCACCCGGCACTGGGCCGCGTGGGCGGCGGTGATGGCGAGCCGACCACCATTGTCCGCAGCGACGGCGGGGCCATGCGCGGCAAGGGGCGGCAGTTTGTGCCGCACGGAGAGCGCGTCTTGCTGGCCTTCCCAGGAGGCGGTGGCTATGGCAGTCCAGCCGAGCGGGAGCGCGCGCTGATCGTGCGCGATTTAATCCGGGGCTACATCAGCGAACAGTCTGCGCGTGATGATTACGGTCTGAGCGCGTCGGAGATCAGCGAAGCCCTTGAGCGGTCAAGGCGCGGCGAGGACGTGAGCTAGGGGCGGTCGAAGCAAGGTTGCAGGGGGCGGCGAACTTGGCCACGGTGGCCCATAACTTTTAGCGCCCGACCCCAATAGGCCCAAACATGCACCCCAGAGACTTCGCTGATCAAGCGCGATCAATCCTCGCTTCCCTGACCCCAGAGGAGAAGATCAGCCTGCTTTCCGGCTCGACTTTCTGGAAGTTGCAGCCGATCGAGCGGGTCGGGTTGGAGACCATCATGGTCTCGGACGGACCGCATGGTCTGCGCGCGCAAGATGCCGAAGGCACGGACGCACCGGGCATGACCAACAGCCAGCCCGCAACGTGCTTCCCTACAGCTGTGACCATGGCGTCGAGCTGGGATCTCGGCCTGATCGAAGAGGTCGCAGCGGCCATCGGGGTTGAGGCCAAGGCGCTGGGTGTGTCAGTCGTTCTGGGTCCGGGCGTGAACATCAAGCGCAGCCCGCTTTGTGGGCGTAACTTCGAGTACTTCTCGGAAGACCCCTTTTTGTCCGCACGCATGGGGGTGGCCTTTATCGAGGGCGTGCAAAGCCAGAATGTTGGCACGTCGATCAAGCACTTTGCCGCCAACAATCAGGAAGATAGCCGCATGGTCATCGACACGCTGGTCGATGAACGCACCTTGCGCGAAATCTATCTCCCTTCGTTTGAAATGGCGGTGACGCAGGCTGCGCCTTGGACCGTCATGCACGCTTACAACCGCCTGAATGGGGTTTATTGCGGGGAGCATCACTGGTTGCTGGAGCAGGTTTTGCGCCGGGAATGGGGCTTTGAGGGCTTGGTTGTGACAGACTGGGGCGGGACGTCGGACCGGGTCGAGGCTGTGGCCGCGGGAACAGACCTTGAGATGCCGTCTACTGGCGGCTTGCATGATCCCAAGATAACCGCTGCGCTGGACTCCGGCGCGCTGAGCACGGCAACGCTCGACCAACGCGCGCAGACGGTCATCGAGCTGACGCTCGCGGGCCGGGCGGCGCGGGTGGGTGAAGACGGGCAGGAAGCCGCCTTTAGCTTTGATATTGATGCCCACCATGCGCTCGCCGAACGCGCTGCGGCGCAAGGGGCTGTGCTGCTGAAGAACCGAGACGATTTGCTGCCGCTCAAGCCTGGCGCAACGGTTGCCGTCATCGGCGGCTTTGCGGAGCAGCCCCGATTTCAGGGCGCAGGCAGCTCACAGGTTCGCGCCACCCGGATCGACATCCCGCTCGATCGCTTGCGCGCCACCATCGAAGGGCAGGGCGGCAAGGTCACGAATGCCGTCGGCTTTGATCCTGACTACGCCCACGAAGACCCGGCGATGATCGATGAAGCCGTCGCGCTGGCCAAGGACGCCGACGTGGTCTTGGTGCTCGCGGGTTTACCAGCGCTGTTTGAGTCCGAGGGCTTTGACCGCACAACCTTGGACATGCCGCCGCAGATCAACGCCCTCATCACCGCCGTCGCCGCGGCCAACCCCGCAACAGCGGTCGTGCTCAGCAATGGCGGGGCCGTTCTGATGCCGTGGCTGGAACAGGTGGGTGCAGTGCTGGAGATCTTTCTTGCCGGGCAGGCTGGGGCAGGGGCGCTGGCGGGATTGCTCAGCGGTGCCTATTGCCCGAGCGGTAAGCTGGCCGAGACCTTCCCAATGGCGCTGGATCCTGTCCCGGCGCACGTCGACTTCGGGGCGCACGGCCGTCGCGTGGTTTACCGAGAGGGGCTGAATGTCGGTTACCGGTTCTTCACCAGTTACGACGAGCCCGTGCTGTTCCCCTTTGGCTTTGGGCTGAGTTACACCCGCTTTGCTTACGGTGAGGCTACACTGGAGGCACCGCAAGCCGACCTCTCCGAGCCCGTCTTGGTTCGGGTTCCTGTCACCAACACTGGCGCGGTTGCCGGGGCTGAGATTGTGCAGGTCTACGTGCGTCAGCGCGGGGCCAGCGTCTATCGCCCTGATCGCGAACTCAAAGGCTTTGCCAAACTGACACTTCAGCCGGGCGAGACCCAGACTGCCGAGATCACCCTCGACCGCCGCGCCTTTGCCTTCTGGGATCAGGACGGTCAAAGCTGGAGAGTCGAACCCACGCCTTTCGAGATCCTCGTCGGTTCATCGTGTGAAGCCATCCACAGCACACTGGCTTTCGAGCCGGCGGGCGACCCCGGTCACAACATGCGCGAGGCCTTCAGTGGCAAACAGCCCGTGACCATGAGCGACACCGACCTCGCCGCGCTCGGGTTGACCGTTACCCCGCCTGAATCCACCCGTCCGTTTCACCGAAATTCCACCATGGGCGAAATCCGCGACCACTGGCTGGGCCGCCGAATCTACGCGCAGACGGATAAGCAGATGCAGGCCTTTTTTGCCGGTGACGATAATCCGGTAGTCGCCGAAATGGGCCGGGCCTTTCTTAACCATCTGCCCTTGCGCGCCCTGCAGGCACTGAGCGGCGGCAAAGTTAGCGATGGGCAAATGACCATGATCATCGCCTTGCTGAACGGGCACTGGCTGGCCGCACTCCGGGGTCTTTTGGGGCGCTAAATTCGCAGGAAACCGGATGAAGAGAGGACATGGCGCGAAAAGGTGTGACCACCGTCCACAATCTTCTCCACTATCTGCTAAAGTTGAATAGTTTCAGGGCATTCTATAGTTGACATATTAAGTAAAACGGCCAGAAACGTGACATGTCGCGTATATTGTCAGCGGGGAGGCTGATAGGACGCTTGGGAGGATCTTTTGACGGATCAGAGGACCACGGTTTCGGATCACCTTGCCAGCGCGCTTGCTGCTGCGTTCGTCGTCTTCGTTCTCCTGTTTGCAGCACAAGGCCCGCTGCAAGAATTCATCAAGTGGATTGTTCCAGCGCTGACGCCCGACTGGGATGAGCTGTCGCGCAAGGCGCAGCGCTTGGCGCTCAAGCAAGGTCCGTTGGGCGGCACCTTCCAGTTCCTCAAGACCAACTTCTACTCCAAAACCGCAGTGTTTCTTGGGGTTCCACTGATTGCCTCGCTGGTGATCGTGGGTCTGATGCAGCGCCACGCAGATGGGACACCGCAACGGGCGGTGCGTTGGGTGCTAACGGGGTGCTCGCTGCTGTTCTTCGGTTTCTGGTTTGTGCAGGTTTATACCCGGGACATGTCGCAGGTGATCGAGCCTGAGACGTTGGACCTTCTGGTGTTCCCGTTGGCCATGCTGCTGGTTCTGTACTTTACAATGCGCGAGTACGGCTGGTTCATCGTTTCGTTTGCTGTGTTCTGGATCTTTTACCTGTTCCTCAAGGGCTATCTGCCGGACTGGCTTCCGATATTTGGCGAAGGGGCGGCGAGCAATACCTTCGCCCAGAACTACTCTTTCGCTGTGCAAGCCTTCTGGGTCGATACCGGCGGTATTTTTGGCCCACCGCTGCAAGTGGTGTCGCGAAACGTGCTGATCTTTATCGTCTTTGGCGCTGTTCTCATGGCCAGTGGGGCGGGGGATTTGCTGCTTAAGATCGCCAATCGGCTCACCGGCGGAATGATCGGCGGCGCAGCGCATGCGGCAGTGGCCAGCTCGGCCATGTTCGGCACCCTCTCAGGCGCGGCGATTTCCAACGTGGTGTCGACTGGGGTGATGACCATTCCGGTAATCAAGCGCTCGGGCTTCAAGCCGTCGTTTGCTGGCGCGGTCGAAGCCTCAGCCTCCACCGGCGGGCAGGTGGTGCCCCCGGTGATGGGTGTGGTGGCCTTCTTTGTCGCTGCAGAGATCGGGCTCGACTACCGCTTCATCATGATCGCCGCCATCACGCCGGCAGTGTTCTACTACTTCGGTGTGTTCCTGACCGTGTATTTCGAGGCCCGTAAGACCGGGATTGGCCCTTTGCCCGCATCCGAGCGACCCACGCTGACCGGGCGGGAGTGGCTGCAAACGCTGGTGTTCATCATTCCGCTGGGCGTGCTGACGTATTTCCTCTTCACCCAACCTTCGATCCCCAAGGCCGGGTTCTACGGCTTCATCGCTGCCATCCTGACCTCCGCCGCGCTGTTCCCGCGCTTTCGCACGTGGGGCGGGATCTACGGCGCTTTTGTTGAAGCAGGCAAAATGTCGGCGAAGATCATCATCATTGTCGCCATGATCGGGCTGATCATCGGTCTCCTTAGCCTGTCTGGCTTTACCGGTCGGCTGGCGCTGTTCCTGACCGAGATTGCTAACGGCCCGCTGTTCTTTGTGCTGATCGTCGTGGCGCTGGGCGCGATTGTGCTGGGCATGGGCCTGCCGCCGGGCGCGACCTACTTCATCATCGTGATCGCGCTGTCATCGGGCATCGATACTGTGGTCCTTGCGCCGCTGACCCTGCACTTGTTCGTCGTGTTCTTTGCCGTGATGAGCACTGTGACACCGCCGGTCGCGCTCGCCGCTTTTGCAGCCGCGCCGATCGCGGGCGCAGACCCGATCCGAACCGGCTGGCAAGCCTCGCGGCTATCAATCGCGGGCTTCCTTATTCCCTTTGTTTTCGTCTATCACCCCGCCGTTCTCTACAAGCTGCAGGTCGTCTTTGAGTGGACCACTGGCAAGGCCGTGAGCCACAGGGCCATGGTCGATCTCTCGACGGTGAGTTGGTTTGATTATGGCTGGATCCTTGTGGCCTTTAGCGTGGCCATGTGGCTGATCGCCTCCGGCCTGATTGGCTTTGAACGCAACCGCCTGCGCGCGCTTGAACGGCCGGCTCGGGTGGTGGTGGGTCTGGCGCTACTGGTTCCGAACTTCTGGATCAGCGGCCCGGCTCTGGTATTGGCGATTGTCCTGATTGTGGGTCATCGCTTCTTGGGGGGGACGCCCCCGCGCTTCGACACTACGATCGGAGCCTCTTCACCGACTTAACGCACTTGGGAGGAAATCATGCGTAAGTTTATCCTGGCGACCGCCGCTCTGGTCGCAACCTCTGCCGCCGCTCAGGCCGAAGACCTGAAAATGGCGACACTGCCGTCGAACCTGCCGCAGGCGGTTGTGATGGCAACCTTTGCCAACATCGTTTCTTCGAAACTCGATGACGTAAACATCGAAGTCGCCGCTGGCGGCGCTGCTACCGCGCACATGATGGAAGTGGGCCGGGGCAACCTCGACATGTCCATGACCTCGCCAGTGGTGTGGAACCTGATGAAGGGCGGGAAGGCCATGTACGCCAGCCAGTCCGAAGCCCCCACACTCGCTGACGACGTGCAGTTGCTCATGTGGTTCCCCTACGGCCAGTACCACTTCGCGGTGCGTGCTGACTCCGACATCCAGGTCCTCGACGACCTTGAAGGCGCGTCCGTGTTCCTCGGCCCGACGGGCGGGGGCGCTTGGAACGCGGCTTACGGCTGGGTGAAGGCAACCACCGGTCTTGACGCCAAGGAAGGCGACTTCGAAGCCATCGACGCCAACTGGACCACTGGGTACCAATCCTTCCTCGACGGCACCATCGACATGTACGTCGCTGGTTGTATCGATCCCTGTGGCCCATTCCTGCAGATCACCGAAACGGAAAGCATCCGCTTCGTTGGTCCTGAGGACCACACGGGCGAAGGCGTTGACAAATGGCTGGGCAAGTTCCGTTACCGGGACGCCATCCCTGCTGGCGTCTACGCCAACCAGGCGAACGATGGTGAGGTTATTTCCCTGAACACAGCCGTGGGCATCGCCGTTAACGCGGGCGTCTCCGAAGACACCGTTTACGCGATTACCAAGGCGTTCTGGGACAACATCGACCAGGTCACGTCCGACGCGCCTTGGGCCAAGTCGCTGAGCCTCGAGTATGCGGCCACCGGTCAGGGCGGTATCACCTACCACCCCGGCGCGGCCAAGTACTACAAGGAAGCTGGCGTGATGTAAGCACGGGCTTCCCGTTCAACACATCGACCAAGGGCCGCCCCCATCCGGGCGGCCCTTTTGCTTTGCCGCCTTAGTAATAAGCAAGCTTCAAGCACCCCAATTACTGTTGACATGTCACGGAAAATGTCTGAATCCAGAATGCATGAAAGAACCCATCAGCGCCGGGCTGATCAAGGGTAAGGTCGTCGAGCAGCGGGCGAAGCTTCGCCGTAACCTCGTCAGCCGCCTGTTCCGCCTCGGCAACGCCATCCAGACACAGACCCAACAGCTGCTTGCGCTGACCTCCGACCTCAACGTGGTGCAGTTCCGCATCCTGCTGCGCTTGCGCCAGGCCGGGACACAGAACGTGCAAGGGATCTCGGAGCTACTTGGCGCGAACCGCTCGCTGGTGAGCCGCGCCCTGCCGGATCTGCGTGACAAAGGCTGGGTCGCACTGATCAAGAGCGACGAAGACAAGCGCCAAATCTTCGTGCGTCTGACAGAGGAAGGCCAGCGCGTGGTGGATGAGCACTACGCTCCGCTGCGCGCCCGGTCCGAGGCCATGCGCAACGCCTTTACCGTTGAGGAGTTCGAGCAGTTGGTCGAGTACCTCGACCGACTGGACGTCGTGACATCGTCCCCGACCACCGACTTTGTTTTGAGCGATGAGCCTGAGGACTTGGGAGAGACTTATGAGTGACAAGAAAACCGCGCTGGTCATCAGCGCACATGCGGCCGATTTCGTATGGCGCTGTGGCGGGGCCATCGCGCTGCACGCTGAGCTGGGCTACGAGGTGACTGTCGTCTGCCTGTCCTTCGGCGAGCGTGGAGAGAGCGCGAAGCTTTGGAAGCAAGAAGGGATGGACCTGCAAACCGTCAAGGACGCCCGCCGTGCCGAGGCGGAAGCCGCTGCAGAGGCGTTGGGCGTGCACGATCTGGTGTCCATGGATTTGGGCGACTACCCGCTGGAACTGACCCGCGAGAACAAGGATGCGCTGGTCGATGTCATCCGCCGCGTGCAGCCCGCGTTTATGATGAGCCACTCCAAGTACGACCCCTATAACACCGACCACATGTACACCACGCAAGTCGCGCTGGAGTGCCGGATGATCGCGCAGGCTTGGGGTCACAACCCGGGTGAAAAAGTCCTCGGCGCGCCGCAGCTCTATCTCTTCGAACCCCACCAGACCGAGCAGATGGGCTGGAAGCCTGACACCTTCCTCGACATCACCCCGGTTTGGGACAAAAAGCGCGCGGCCATGGAGTGCATGGACGGCCAAGTCCACCTCTGGGACTTCTACACCCGCGTGGCGCAGCAGCGCGCCAACCACTTCAAGCGCAACTCCGGGGGCATGTCCGGCGGGCGCGACTGCAAGTACGCGGAAGGCTTCGAGAGCATCTTCCCGCGCACCGTTGACGAACTCTAGAGCGCAAACAGGAAGGGAGAGCAGAGCCATGGCCAATGTCGTCGTCACGTCGATTGAGCGCACGCCGCTGGACCTGGTGGACGGCCTCGCCGCCGCCGGGGTTTCCACCGTGCACGAAGCCCAGGGCCGCATCGGCTATTTGAGCAACAGCCTGCGCCCGATCTACACCGGCGCGCGAGTGGCGGGCAACGCAGTAACCGTGAGCATCGCGCCTTGCGACAACTGGATGATCCACGTCGCGGTCGAGCAGTGTCAGGCCGGTGACATCCTTGTGGTTTCGCCCACTTCGTCCTCCGATGCGGGGTACTTCGGCGACTTGCTGGCAACCTCGCTGCAAAGCCGGGGCGTGCGCGGGCTGGTGATCG
>CBFHUI010000027.1:0-29200 GCA_965658725.1 Alphaproteobacteria bacterium
CGATCATCGGCGGCGCAGACGGTGGACTGTTCTCGATCAGTCCGGCGGGCGAGCTGAGCCTCGACGCCGCAGAGAACTTCGAAGACCCCAGCGATGCCAACACGGATAACGAGCACGAAGTCACCGTTCGCGCGACCGATACCGCTGGCAACACGGCAGACCAGACCATCACCGTCTCCATCACCAACGTCGACGAACCGGCCACCTTCACCAGCGGGTTCAGCATCACGCAGGACGAAGGCACGACGACCACGGGCTACATTGCCGCCGCGGATGATCCAGAGGGCGCGAGCCTGATCTACTCCATCGTTGGCACTGGTGCGGATGATGCGAAGTTCACCATCGACTCTAGTACGGGCGCGCTGACCTTTATCGTAGCGCCGGATGCGGATATTCCGGGCAGTACGGCGGGCACCAACACGTATGACGTCGATCTCAACGTCTTTGACGGTACCAACAACACCGGCCGCAGCGTCTCGATCACCGTGAGTGATGTGAACGAAGCGCCGGATATCACCGGCGCCCTGACCGACACGGTCGCCGAAAATACCCTGATCACCGGCTACTTTGCCACCGCCTCCGACCCGGAGTCCGATGGTTTGTCTTTTGATTTCGCAGGCTCAGGCGCCGATGAGGCGCTGTTCACCATCGACGGCTCAACAGGCGAAATCCGCTTTATCGCAACGCCAAACTTCGAAAATCCGGGCAGCGCGGACAGCGATAACGTCTACGAAGTGGACGTGGAAGTCTCTGACGGCGCGCTCACCGACGTCGAGACGGTCTTGATCACCGTCACAGACCAGAACGAAAGCCCAGTCCTTGCCGCCTCTTCGACGACCAACATGCCAGAGGGACAGGAAGACACCGGCTTTGTCGCCTCGGCGGCCGATGTGGATGCAGGGGATACGCTGACCTACAGTCTCGCGCTGAGTTCTGCGACCAACGACAACGCCCTGTTCGTCATCAGCGGCGGCAGTGGCGCGCTGAGCTTTGATGCAGCCCCGGCCTTTGGCGACCTCGCCAGTTACAACGGCAGTGATACCTATACCGTCGATATCGTCGTCACCGACAGCGTCGGTGCGACGGATACTGAAACATACTTCATTGTCGTCGATGAGGTGATCTGATCGGCTCTACCAAACCCGAGGCTGAGGGACGTAAGCGGGCTTGACGACGAGGTTGCGGATCGGCTGCTGGTACAGCGGAGAGAGTGAGGACGACACGGGGGGCACCAGCCACATCCACTCGCCAAACGGTTCCCGCCCGTCGCGCTGTTCCAGTTTGCAGAACTCGATGAAATCCATTGAGGCGGTGTGGTGGTCGGTCATCCTCACGCCTTCACGGTCAAAGGATCCCAGCACCGCTTCGTTCAGCCGGATAAGCGCCTTGTCCCGCCATAGGCTCCGCTCGTCGCCCACCTCCAGATCCATGGCCTGCGCAATCGACGCCAGCAGGTCGTAGCGGTTCAGGTCCGTGAGGTTCCGTGCGGCGATCTCTGTGTTCATGAACCAACCGTTGAAGGGTGCCAGCGGATAGTCCACCCCGCCCGCATCAAGCTTGAGTTCGGTCACGTAAGGCACCGCATGCCAGCGCAGGTTCATCCCAGTGAACCGCGGATAGCCCGGATGGGTCAGGGCAACTTCGCGAACACAGTCTTCAGGCAGCTCAAACAGGCGCGGTCCTTCATCGGCGGTTTGGATTACCAGCGGCAGCACCTCAAAGTCACCACCCTTTGGTGTCCAGCCCAGATCCATGATTTTTGCGGTTAGGGCGTTCTGTGCCGGATCGCCGACTTGCTGGCCCCGGTTGATGGTATAGCCAGCGTAAAGCTGCAACTGCGGGTTCCAGATACGCGGGCCAGGGCGCGCTTCTGTGCCGGGGTCAAAGACGGAGATCGCCGACTTGATCGCACCGCCATTGAAGGCAAATCGCATGTGCTCGAACAGCGCGCCCGCGACCTCATCCGCCGTCTTCAACCCCCGGTGATCGCGCAGATGCAAACCACGCCAATAGAGCCGCCCGATACAACGCGGGGCGTTGCGCCAGGCAAGTTGCGCGGCATAGCCCAGTTCTGCTGCCGTCTTGGTCCAGCGCCCGGTCTCCGCCATTTCGTCCCATGCCTGTTCAATCCGTGCGCGGGGGTCTTCGCCGGGGCGTTCAGCGCGGAAATATTGGGTCAGGAAATCGTCGGCCTCGGCTTGCTTCGGCCCGGGGCGTTTGCGGGTGAAGAGCGTCTCGCGGGGTCGGTCTGGCACGAAGTCAGGCAAGCGGATCGACGTGCTGTTCGCGTCGCGTTTGCGTCTTCCAATCACCTCGTGGAAGTCCTCGACCCAAACCTCGGCACCCTCGATCTCCTCCGCCGCTGAACGCAGGGATGCGTTGAACTCCGACGGACCGCAAATCACGATCTGGCTTGCGGGCAAAGCTATCGCAGGGGCCAACATTTCTGGGGGCGTCGGTCTCCGAACAGGCTTGCTGCGCGCGTCGGTAGTCGCAAACTCGTGCAGGTGGATGGTGTCCCGCGCCGCCGCTGCCGCGCGCAGCTCATCCAGCGCTGGGGCTTCGGCTTCGTCGCGATAGACGAAGCTGACGTGCAAAGGCCGGTCGCCCCGATGCTTGCGAACCGCCGCAAGCGCCGGTGTCACCCCGATCCCGGCAACAACAAAGACCAGCGGCCTGCTGTCGCCCGGTGCGTCGTGAACCTGTCCTTCAGGCTCGCCAATCTTAACCAAATCCCCCAACAGCGCCTGACGCAGCCAGTCCGAGAACTGCCCCCGGTCTTCCAGCTTCACCATGATCTCGAAGCGATCCTCGGCCCAATCCGTCAGCGTATACGGCCGCGACACCCACTGTCCGTTTTTCATCGCGCTGATCCGCGCATACTGGCCGACTTGCGGGGTTGGAAAGTTGGGATCTGGGCGAAAGTGCAGGGTGGCGCGGATGACGTCCGCCGTGACCCGCGCCGGCTCCAGCCGCCCCAGCGCCTCTTTCCCACTGCGCAGGAACAGAGGCAGCATATCCCGGCATCCGCCACAGACCGTGCCCGCGCCCGTCTGCCGGATCATCTCATCCAAACTTCCGGTCTCCCGCGCGATATCCTCCAGCTGCAGCGCCGTCACAGCCTTACACGCGCAAATCATGCCTTGAAGCCCCGTTGCCGTGCTGCCTTTAGCCTCGACCAGCACTTGCCCGATGCGCGCCAGTGCCTCCTGCTGCAAGGGGCTGAGCGACTGATCGCTGATGAGCAAATCCATCACAACCCGCAGCTCCGCCCAGCCCGTAACCGCCGACACGCCAACAACCCGACCGCTGTCCGGATCAAGCAGGACTACTGCTTCTTTTGAGGGCGTCGGTATCTGCTTCGTCGCCGCCGGATCAATGTCGGCGATTAGAGCGTCTACGTGGTTGCGACTGGGATAGAACTTAACCCGTAGGCTGGATCCGGCTTCCCGCACGTAATCGCTGGTGACACAGGCTTCGCCCTCGACCGCTGTCAGAGAGGTGAGAACAACGTGATCCTTCCGACCGGCGGGCGCGAACTGCCCGGGGCTGAAAATATAGTCCTGAAAACCGTTTTCCGCTGGCATCTGCGCGAGGTGCTCAGCGTCGAGACGGATCAGCTCGGTCGGGATGGTGGCGCTGGCCGTCAACTGATGCATCGCGCCGCTGCGTGCTTCCGCAACACCAATGGACAAGCCCTTGCCGATCTGCTCCATGGTGCGGCCCGTCTCAGGGTGGATCAGAGCGACGCTGCCAGCGACAATGAGGAAGGCGTGCGATGCCGTTTCGCCTGCTGTGAACAGCGTCTCTCCTGCCCGCAGTTGCCGCTTGACCAAGCGCTTACCAATCAGACCCTTGATCTCCAACGCTAGAGCGTTCAGCCGCTGCTCCAACTGCCGGTCACCCGCCTGGGACAGCCTCAGCGCGGCCGCTTTGTCGGACTCAAGCAGTCGACGGAACAGCGCGCCGGGTACGCGCGCGATCCTGCTGGCGCGCAGTGCAATCAGCGTGGCATTGCGAAACTGTCGCTCTTCAATGAAGGATTGCTCTCCCACCACAATCCCGGCCTGATCGATCCGCGACACAGGCTCAAGGAAGCCGTTTTGGTCCCGGACGTAGACCTGCAACCGCCCATCGCACAGGATGAACAAGTCGTCAGCATCTGCGCCCTCGGACATCAGCAAATCGCCCTCGGCCAGTGTCTCGACCGTGCTCGTAGCGACGAGTTCGGTAACGGCAGCGCTTTGTCCGGGCGAGAACAGTCCGGCAAGCGCTTCCCGCACGATTTCAGGCTCGCTGGCGCGGTCCGTCATTGCCGACCCGTCGCGCTGAAGCTCACGGGAATTGGAACCATGCTTCCCGGTTGCCCGGCGACAAGCCATGACCGACGTTGTCACTGCAATGCGACACCAGCCGAATAAAGAACGGCCCGCTATGCCCCGGCAGCGATGGGTTCACGATTGCAACCGGGAACCCTGGCCCTTCTGGCGTTTCAAGCGTCGCAAGTCCAAAGTTGTAGCTGCCACCAATCACCGGAAAGTCGAGCTTGGCATTCAGCATTCCATCGCCGTCACCATCGGTCCAGAACCCATTAGAAAGCGTGTAGCTGCCCGCCGGTTTGGAGCCAAAGGGGCTGTAGGTGATCAGCGTGTCGAGATCGGTTTGCGGCGAAAGCGGCGTTGCACCTCCGCCCGTGAGCGGACTGCCGCCGTAGCCTTTGCCCTTCATCCGCAGCCAAGCGGTGAAGTAGGTTCGCGGACGCGCACCCTCGACGCGGATATCGACCTGACTGGTCGCACCCGACTGGAACACCGACAGCGTCGCCGTTGCAGCGGGCCAGACCTCGCCGGCTGCATCAAGTCCGCAATGCTCCTCGATGCTGTGCTTGCTGCCACTGAGCGTATCAAAGGGAAGACGGCTGAACGCATCGTCGATCAGGACCTCAGCACTTGCGACGCCGACGCTCATAATAGAAGCGATCAAGACGGTGAAACCTCGGAAGGCCATGACGTTCTCCTCGTTCTCAGTTGTCTAGTGGAAATAACATAGTATCCTCAGGCCAACAAAACCGCCAAACGTGCCTTCCAGCAGACCCGACTCAGGATTGGAGCGGCGCTGGTCTTGCCCAAGAATTCATCAAAGACACGAGAACGCGCTTATAAAGCCGTATCGAAATCGAACTTTTGAGAAGTAGTGGCACACTCTACTTGCCTCAAGCGTCTTTTTACTGGCCGTTAGCTGGTTTTGACTTTTCTTCGGCGGGCGTTCGGACAGACTGATCGCTCTATAAACACACCTGAGCAAAGAGGATCGAACGATGAAAATGCTGGTCACCGTAGAAATCACCAAGGGCTTCGAAACGTGGGTCGCCATGAGTAAGAAAACCGCCCCTGAAGCCGCCGAGCACGGCATTCACATGATCTGGGCTGGGACCAATCCCGACGAGAGCAGGGTCTACGTTGTCATCGAAATGCAGGACCCCTCGCAGATGAAGACCTTTGGCGAGCGGGAAGATATCGCCAAGATGCGCGCTGAAGCGGGGGCGATTGTTTCTTCAACCGAAGTTATCTCGCCGATTGGGTCAGATTACATCCCCGGCTAGGGTCTCGCTGAAGTCCTTTACCACAATGATGCAGCCGTATGCGCTGGTAGCCGTGAGCGGCTATCACCGCTATGAAAATAAAGGGCACTTGCGCAGTCTGAAAATGTGAGGGTCAATCCAACTTTGATATTGGTTTAATACTTAAATATTAGCCTATGGACATTTGGACACCTTTTCAAAGTATGCCTTTTCGCTGTTATACTGAGTTACTTCATCAAGTTGTCGCAACTCGCTTGATGTCCCAAGGCTCATGTCATGAGGAGACAAACTATGCCCAGCCTATTTTCAAAATCATTCTCTGACCCGGATGAGGTCAAAGCACCTGAGAAGACCCACGCTTCGGTCGTAAAGCTTGGCAACATCGCCGCATCGCGGATCGAGCTTCAGCCTGGCTGGAAATGGTCTGACTGCGTTAAGCCAGTGGTCGGCGGTCACAGCTGCCAGGCTGGTCACGTCGGCGTCGTGGTTCAGGGTTCCATGAAAGTCGTTCACGATGATGGATCGGAGATCACCGTTGGCGCTGGCGAAGCGTACTTTTTCGCACCCGGCCACGACGGCTGGGTCATCGGTGACGAAACCTTCATCGGTTACGAGTTTGTTGAAGGCGGTAAGGACTTTGGTCCGTGGAAGTCGTCCTAATACACCGTAGACCGAACGTCACATGAAAGAGGGCGGGGTGAAAGCATCACCCCGCCCTTTCTTGTTTCTGCGCCCGGCAGATGTGAAGCGACTTACTTGAAGACCATCATGCCGAAGGAGCGGTCCAGCGTGCCAAGCTTGGCTGCGTCGGTCACCACAGCCTGGAAGGCTTCGGACATACCGACTTCATCCACGCCCTTGCCCAGCGCAACCATGTCAGCCGCGGAGTAAACGACACCCACGCGAGTCATGTCAGCCGCTACAATCGGCGCCCACATGGTGACGTTGATGCCGTGTCCTTCCGACATCTTTTGCACGTCTGCAATCATCCCGGCAGCCGTAGCAAGGTTGTCCCGCGGCATGACGTACTCGCGCACCATCATGGCCATGTTGCTCGGGTTTGGCGTGCCCGCGACAAGGCGTGCCAGATCCGGGCCGACGACGTCGGCGGACGGGGACATTTCGCGCTCAGCATTCAAAGCGGCCCAAGCTGGGTCATTCATCATGTTTGCACTGACCTGCATGGCGTGCCCCATGGACTCAAAGTACGCATAGAGGTGCATGGTCCCGGCACCGTGGCCACCCATCACCATCGTGGTTGCAACGCCCACAGCGCCGTTGCGTGAAATGATTCCCGCAGCTGTCCGCATGCGGCCCTTGGCCATTTCGCTCTTACCCGTGTGAGGCGTGCTAATTCGACGTGAAGCCCACATAAATCCATCCCTTTCCTTAGTTTTTTGTACCGCCCCCCTTACCCCGGACAGCCTCCATTAGCATGGGTGCATGAATCAAGACGCGCAAATGTAAACACCTTGCGTAAAACGACTTTTTACTTTTCGTACAGATTTATTCCTTGCCCGTATTAAATGTTAAGATCTTGTTACGAGACAACGTTCAAAATGAAAGCTCACTCTTGGAACACCGCGAACAGCGAAATAACTGTTTAGCGAAATCCAACAAACGCTTGTTTGCGGATTCTTTATTCGAAAAACCGTGCATTGCTTGAGAATTCTGTTGCCCAATCAGGATTTTCATTCATCAAAGGCGCTGCGTTGAGTAGGCTAAGTCATTCAAGAATGCCGCCTTTGCGGCCCACTGTAGGATTCATGGCATGCCGAACCTTCGACTCATCTACTTCAAAATGCGCGCCCTCGCCGAGGCGGCCCAGCTCGTCCTTGCGGCGACCAAGACCCCCTATAGCTACGAAATGGCCTGGGACTACTACGGCCAACCTTGGAGCGAAGCCAAGGGTCGGCCTCCGTTCCGACAGTTGCCCATGCTGGTCGTGGACAACGAGACCGAGATCGCGCAGAGCGGCGCAATCGTTCGGTATCTGGCAGGGCTGACCGGCCTGCAGCCGGAAGATCCAGCGCAGCGCGGAGACGTGGATGCGGTGTTTGAAGCCAGTCAGGAGTGGTTCGCGCCCCTCAACCCGACCATCAACTTTGCCGTCGGTGACGACTTCGTGGCAAAGCGTGAGGCTCAGCTCCCTATGTTGCACCTGCGTCTGGGCGATTTCGAGCGCCAGTTGGGCCGGTTTGAAGGGCCCTTCTTCTTTGGTGACTCGCCGTACTACTGCGACTTTGGTGTCTTTCATCACGTTGACTTGGCGCACTTCTTCGACGGCGACCTCCTCTCCGACTACCCGAAGCTGCGGACCTTCATGTCGGCGGTGCGAGGGCTGGATGGGGTGAGCACCTATTTGGCAAAGCGACCCGAGCTTATCGGCGTGGGCAGCAAGCCGCAGCTGGTCATTGACGGCCGGCCGGAGCCGACAGGCACGGCGAAGGCTTAGGGCCGCCGCCACGATTGTCTCTGAAAAAAAGAGCCCCGCTGCCGTCTACCGGCAGCGGGGCTCTCTGTTTTTGTTAGCGCACAGGCAAAAGACTTAGCCCAGCGTCAGAAGCGTGATCGCCTTACTCGGAGAAATCCATCTTTGGACCCCAGATGATGCCCAGCGCGATGATCAGGAAGATCGCGGTAAAGGCCACGGTGCCGATGTCACCAAAGTAGTTCTGCGTGACCACGTCACCGGCACTCGCACCGGCTTGGGCAATCGCATCCTGCGCCTGCGCGGTCAGCGTCGCGCCAGCAGCCTGAGCGTCAGCGAAACGAACCGCAGTGGCTGCGTCGATAACAGGGCGCAGGGACCCGACGACAATGCTGAACCAGCCGATCATCAGGCCAAACAGGGACGTCATGACCTTGGCGAAGATGTTGTTCTGAGCCGCAAAGCGAGCAGCGCGAAAGGTGATGAAAATACCCATGATGACAGCGACGGTAAACATGCCGTTGCCGGTGTATTGTTCAGCGGAAAGTTGAAGAATTTGGATCTCATCCATGACGGATATTCCTGTAAAAAATCAATTTGATATCAATATCTCAAAACCGGCGTAACCAGCGCTCTAATTAATACTTATCAATACTTTGGATATGGCCAGCGCCAAATTTGAAATATACCTCATAATATTGGAATACATTATCAGTGTATATTCTTATTACTTAAGGAGCGTGGCAAATTTTACCTTTTGGAGGCTGTCGCTAGACTGTGGGAGACTGCCAACGCACGGTGATAGCGGTCAGGAGGAACCGGATCAGCCCAAAGGAAACAGCGACCAAAATCCCCTTGGGCACTGCAAGCACAAAATTGATCAACGAGAAATAGGCGCACTGGGTCTGGTAATCCAAACCTGCGTCGAACAGGTCAAAGTAAATGTGACGGTCAAACACGGCAAAGGCACACGTAAAGTAGCGGGCCATCATAACGATCGTCGTGATCCCGACCATCATCACCAAGGCATCCCAAACCGACGTCCGGCGCACCAGTCGCTGAAACGCCATGATAAGTGGGCCGAGTACAAAGAGCAGAATGGTGCCCTTCTGCGTGAAGCCAACGAAGAACAGCGTATTGAACTGCAACGTGTTCAAAAATTCGATCCGACCCAACACGAAATTCATCGCAAAGAACACCAGCGCGGCAGCCCAGATAGACACGCTGTCGATCAGGAAGAGGACCGGGGCAAAGCGCTGGGGAGAGGACGTGCGGGAGGTCATGAGCAAAGGCTTTGATCGCGTTGCAACGGGGGCGAGCGCTCTTTCAGCAACCACCGCTCTCGAGATTTATAATTGTTTTCAACTTAATTATTCGATCTACGCAACTAATTTAATGATTTATAACTTAGTCTTTGCAGAAACAGGCCTTGCCGAACGGGTTCAGCACAGGGCGAGGCATCCAGCCGCAGGTTAGACTGACGCAGAGCGTCGCTTCAGTCTGCGGATTGTGATTTAATGGTCCCAATTCGGAGAAAGATCGTCTCATCATGGTTCAGGCCGCTTCTCAATCCACACGTTTTTCCGCGTCCGGTCGCCGGGCGACGCTGTACCGGACGGTTATGCCGAACCATACGTGCCCGCATGGCCGAAAAGCCAAGGCCCTGCTGGAGCGCCGTGGCTTCCGGGTCGAAGACCACCCCCTTCGGAGCCGCGAGGAAATCGATGCGATCAAGGCAGATCACGGGGTAAAGACCGTGCCGCTTGCACTGGTCGATGGGGAGAAGGTCGGCGGCTACTCGGACCTGCTGGCTTACTTCGGGCGGCCGGTTCCAGATCCGAACCGCAAGACCTACACGCCCGTACTCGCTCTCTTCGCTGTCGCTGCGCTGCTGGCCGTGGCGCTCAATGCGCCCGCCCTGACCGAGACACCGGGCAACACGCTCATTCGCATGATCGAGCAGTTCATCGCCGGGTCAATGGTGATGCTTGGCCTGCAAAAGCTGCGCGATCTTGAAAGCTTTGCCAGCCAGTTCCTCAACTATGATCTGCTGGCCCAGCGCCGCGTCCGCTATGCCTACGTTTATCCCTTCGCTGAAGCGGGTGCGGGGATCCTCATGTTTGCCGGACTTCTGCCCTGGCTCGCTGCGCCGGTTGGCCTGTTCATCGCAAGCATCGGGGCGGTTTCGGTGATCAAGGCGGTCTACATTGATCGGCAAGAGCTCAAGTGCGCCTGCGTGGGCGGAAACTCGAACGTGCCTCTGGGGGCAGTATCGCTGACGGAGAACCTGATGATGATGGGGATGGCGCTCTGGATGTTTGCCAAGATGGGCTTAGGGCTAGGCTAGCATAACCCGCGCCCAATCTGGCCGCTCAGGCGCGCAACCGGTCACGCTTGCCTCGACACAAGCTGCAAGACCGGCCAGCCGAACGGGGCGACCGCTCAACCCGTCGGCGTAGTGCGCATACTTGCCGGAGTTGGTCAGGATGCTTCGGGCGGCTGGTGGAAAAATCGGCTCAGTGATGGAGCACCAGCACAGATCCGGGATCACCTGCGCCCCTGCTGCATGCAACGTGGCGAGCGTTCCGTCTGCCGACGCCTGCGCCAAAACGTGCCTTCCCACGGTGACGATCATCGGCGCGGCCTCACAGGACCGACCGGCCAGCAGTTCGGCGAGGCGTTGGCACTCGCTGAGCGATGCATGCGGGCTGCCAATGGCAACTAAGTCTACGGGCTCCGTCGCCTGATTGAGCGCCACCCAGCCCTCAGCAAAGGCTTGCGTGTCCAAGGCGATTTCGTCTGCCTCCGGCACGGGCGATAAGTCAGCTTCAGGGGTGTGTCCGGCGATGTGCAGCAGCGGCGCGCCCGAGGTTGTGCCAAAAGCAGCGCAGATCGACTTGAGATCATCCGCGCTCAGCCTTTCATTCTCTAGCCCCAAGATCAGCGGCACCCGATCCGGCGACGCCCGGCCCGCAAGCCATCCCACAAGTGCCCAGACCGCCTCGTCCCTCTGGCGCGCAGGCGGCAGGCTCATCCGCAGGCGGCGGCGGGGCCGACGGCCTTGGTCCGTGTAAACCCCCGCGAGTGGGGCGCGGCCAGTCATGGCGATGAACAAGTCGAGGTAGTCCGGATGCTTGACCGTCCGCGCGCCCAACACGGTATTGGCGTAAATCACCGCGTTTGACTCTGACCAGCCAATCGCCTCCCCCTGCGCCGGGCGATCGTCGAGCAGGTAGGGGGCGCAGGTAAACGTCGGCTGCGCGCCCATGCGGACGTAGGCGTCAGCCAGCCGACTGGCGCGCGCGCCAAAGTCAGCGGGCAGGCCTTGGGTCTGCCAGTTCTCGCGATCGACAGAAATGGCGTTAATCGTCGTTGGGATAGCGACCTGCGCGCCCAGTTCGGCCATCTTCTCCGCAAAGATCAGGTTGGCATCATGCGCAAGGATGCAGCCGTCGATATGCCCGCGGGTGACGTCCATGAGCTGCACCGCGCCTTGTGCCGCTGCCATCTGACAGAGCACCTGCATGGCCCGCTGGACCACCGGCCCTTCGCCGCCGTCAAGCCGGTGTCGGTCGGCTGGGGACAGGCTCAACGCATCTGCCTGGAGCGGCGTAACGGGATGGTGCGTGCCATCAAAGCGCAGCGAGCGGCCATCGTCGATTTGAGCGGTTTCCGCCTCGGTCAGCGCGGCATAGAGCGACGCGGGCAGACGAAGCACGGGGACGGTTTTGCCGAACACCAGTTGCGCCACCAAAGCCCCCAGCGTCAGCGTCTCTTCTCCCTCGCAGAACACCAGCGCCGCCGGGGCGCGACCAGTCAGCGCAAGCTCCAGCAGCACCCCACTGCCGCTGCACGACCCGCGCGACGTCGGCATGGCCAAAACCCGGCCCGTCACTGTTGCGCCGTGGTTGGGATGGTGCACGTCGATGATCCGACCACTCTCCGGATCGACCCCACCCCAGAAGCTGATCCCATCCGAACAGGCCAGCACGCGCCCTTGCGCCGAACCGGGAACCAGTTGCAGAGCGGGTTCAGCGTGGGTCACAGGCAGGGTCTCCATCGGGTATCGCCCTAGGGGTTGCGACAAAAGGGCGAGTCGGTTTTTGAGGTGGCGAGACTAATGTCGCTGCCATGAACAATCGCCCCAGCCTACAGGTTGTCTGGTTCAAACGCGACCTGCGAACGTCTGACCATGAACCACTCGTCGAAGCAGCCGAGCGCGGCCCCGTCCTGCCGCTCTATGTTGCGGAACCGGGGTGGTGGGCGCTGCCTGACGCTTCGGCGCGGCAGTGGGACTTTGTTGCCGAAAGCCTTGGGGAGCTGCGCACTGATCTTGCAGAGCGTGGCATGCCGCTGGTGGTGCGCGTGGGGGAGATGGTCGCAGTGCTCAACGCTCTTCGCGAGCGCTTGGGCGACTTCACTCTTTGGTCGCACGAAGAAACCGGCAACGCCTGGAGCTTTGAGCGCGATCAGCGGGTCAAGGCATGGATCAGCGCGCATGGTCTCACGTGGCAGGAACGCCAGCCATCGGGCGTGATCCGCCGTTTGGCGCAGCGCGACGGCTGGGCGAAGCGATGGGATCAGCGCATGGCCTTGCCTGTGCTGCCCGCACCAGAAGTGCTGCCGTCACTGCCCGAACTTGCCTTGGGGGAAATCCCCGGCCCGGCTGACCTCGGCCTGCGCAGCGATCCCTGCCCGCAACGACAGACCGGCGGGCGGCGGGCGGGTCTACGGATGCTGGAGAGCTTCTTGATCGAGCGCGGCCAACCTTACCGCCGCGCAATGTCCAGCCCAAGCGCCGGGGCGCTGCACTGCTCCCGCCTGTCCCCGCACCTGGCGTGGGGGACGGTATCGATGCGAGAAGTGTCTCAGGCCGCGCAAGCCCGACGAACGGCGCTGCGGGAGAGCGGCATCACCGGGGGTTGGCCGCAGGCGCTGTCGTCGTTTCAGGCCCGGTTGCACTGGCGCGATCACTTCATGCAAAAGCTCGAAGATCAGCCCAACGTGGAGTTCCGCAACTTCCACCCCGCCTACGACGACCTGCGCCCAAAGGAACCGGATGCCGTGCGGCTGGCCGCGTGGACTGGGGCGGAGACCGGGCTGCCCTTTGTGGATGCCTGTCTGCGGTCACTCCATGCGACCGGGTGGCTGAACTTTCGGATGCGCGCGATGGTTATGGCGGTTGCGTCCTATCACCTGTGGCTCGACTGGCGCGCACCGGGAGAGCATCTGGCGCGGCAATTCACGGACTATGAGCCGGGGATCCACTGGCCACAGGTACAGATGCAGTCCGGCACCACAGGCATCAACACAGTCCGCATCTACAACCCCATCAAACAGGGTTACGATCAGGATCCAGAGGGCGATTTTGTGCGCCAATGGGTGCCAGAACTGGCCGAGGTCCCGGGCGCCTTGGTTCACGAGCCGTGGACGTGGGAAGGCGCGGGGCGCGTGCTGGACCGGACATATCCCCTACCCGTCATCGATCACCTGAGCGCAGCTCGCGCGGCGCGGGAGCGGATTTGGGCGGTACGCGGGTCAAGCGCTTTCCGCCAGACTGCCAATGCCATCCAAGACCGTCACGGGAGCCGCAAGGCCAACATCCCCAACGTCGGCCGCGCGCCCAAGAAGAAAGCCGCGCGGAAGACCGGGTCAAAGGGGCAGATGGACCTGCCGCTCTAGTCCCAGCGTGGTCAGGATGGCTGGAATTTTCTTCTTCAGCCCGAAAAACCCTGCCTTGGCATGGGGCCAGACGGCCTGATCGTAGGGTCGGGTCAGCTCTACACAGGCGAGATCGGCCTCGCGCAGCGCCGTAAGTGCGGCGCGCCGGGTCGGGCCTTGGGGCATGCGGGCGGTAATAACGGCGTCCAACTGGTGCTGGCGCGCCCAAGCGACCAGCGCTTCTGCCGCATCCTCGCCCTCGTCGGGCTGAACACACGGCTTCTGGAAGCACGCTTCAGCCTGCGTTGCCGCGCTCTGGACTGCCGCGCGGGCAAAGGCCTGCACCGGCTTGGCGGTGGGCAGCAGCGAACGCGCTCCCGGATCAGTCCAAGCGAACACGCTCGCAAGCTCCTCTGGCACACCCTCCAGCGATTGCGGCGCGCAGTCTTCCTGCGTCAACAGCAACCCCGTTCGCAGGCCAACCAGATCAGGCATATCGAACTGAGGCGGCACGCGCGGGCCCAGTTCAGGCTCCGTCAAGGGTAAGGCTTGGGTCGCCAGTTGTCCGACAGGATTGAACCGTCCTCGGGTGTACGTTTCGATATTGTCCGGGCGGGCAAGATAGGTCTTACCCATCGTATGCAGCCCACCGACCCAACGCCACGAGCAGGTATTCGACGCTGCATCCCCGTCGAGCAGGTGCCGGTAGAAGAAATCCGCGCCCAGCTCCCAAGGCAGCTTGAGCGTAAAGATCCAGATGCTTGCGAACCACATGCGGGCGTGGTTGTGCAGGTAATGGGTTTCCCGCAGTTCCTGTGCCCAGAAGTCAAAGCACGCGATCCCGGTCTGCCCCGTAACGGCTTCCGTGTATCGCTGCGCTAGAGACGCATCGGTGTCGAGTGCGCGGATCTGAGAGGTTACGGCACTGCGATAACGGCTCCAGACCTCTGGGCGGTGCTCGAGCCAACCCTTGAAGTAGCCACGCCAGAACACCTCCTGCACAAACTTCTCGGCTGCCGAAGGCGAATGCCGGTCAAGCGTCTGACCCAGGACATCTGTTTCCACAATCAATCGATGCCGCAGCCACGGCGAAAGACCGGATACCGCCGTGTGACCCTCTGGCCCAGCATCGACATTCCGACCCCGAGCGTAGTCTCGACCGGCCAGTGGCACAAAGGCGGCCAGTCGGGTAGCAGCGGCCTCAGCATGAGCATCGGCAGGAAGAGCAAAGGGGGTCATGGGCGCTAAGCTCGCGATTTGTGGATCCGATCTCTGACATGGTGCAGCCGCGCGCGGGCCCCACGCGCCAGATGATCGCACCCGTCAGGTTCGTGAGCGTGGATTTCCCCAGCAGGAACGCCGAGAAAAGGGGTGGTCGCCACTCGTCCGATGGTCAAAGATGCTTCTGGATTCATAAGAAAGCGAGAGAGGGAAAACGCATATGTTGGGCAGCGGCGACGGTAAGACGCGGAGTGTCATCAAAAACCAACCGGGTTCAGGCTGGGATTTCAACATGAGTCGACATCGCTTCCATGCGCATGAGGCCTCCATGGACCCGTGCTACACGGTCTACAACCGCCGCTTCATGACCCTGCAGTATGGCGGACAGAGCGTTGAGGACGGTTACTGGCAGCTTCGGCAGAAGGCGGCTGTTCTGCACACCGGTGAACTGCCACTGGCCTTTGAAGGCCCGGACGCGGAAACCCTGCTCGATCGGCTGTTCACCAAGAACATCACCAAACTCAAGCCCATGCGCTGCGGCTACGGGCTCGCCTGCTACCACGACGGCGGGCTGATCGTGGACGGCGTACTGATGCGGCTGTCTGCAGACAAGTTCTGGTACGTGCAAGCGGATGGAGACTTTTACAGCTGGGCGCGCGCGCATGCCGTCGGGCTGGACGTGAAGATTTCTGACCCGCAAGTCTACGTTTCGCAGGTACAGGGGCCGAACGCGCTCAAGATCCTGGCGGCTGCCAACGCAAGCGGTGTGCTGCCTGAACCTTTTGGTTACTTCGCTGTGGCTAAGGTGAATTTCGGGGGGCAAGAGGTCTATATCACGCGCACTGGCTACACCAACGAGCTGGGCTGGGAGTTCTATGTCGAGCCACACCACGACAGCGACGCCCTCTGGGCGCATCTGGAAGCGGCGGGCAAGCCTTTCGGTATGACCCTGTTCGGGCTGGATTCCATGCACATCCGGCGCATCGAAGCTGGCATCCTCAACGCGGGAACCGATTTTGACGAGACGACCACGCCCTTTGATGTCGGGTTGGGTCGGTTCGTGGACATGGACAAGGATACTTTCATTGGCAAAGAAGCCTTGGAACAGGCGTCGAAGGAAAGCCGGCAGACCGGCTTAAAGTGTCCGACGGCTGAGCCGATGATCCAAGGCGAGATCATGCTCGATGGCACCGTGATTGGGCGAGTGACGGCCGGCGCCTTCTCCCCCTACCTGCAGCATGGCACCGGCATCGCTCTGCTGGACCAAGCCGGGCACGCCAACGGGACAGCCGTTAACATCCGCTGCGTCGATGGGGAAATGCACGCCGCTGAACTCCATGCCTTGCCGTTCTACGATGCAGAGGCCGAGATCCCACGGGGCAAGAAGGTCGACATCCCCACACGTCCTTGACCTGCCGACTTTCCCGCACGTTTAAATGGCATTAAAGATAATTTCTTGCCGCATTTGATGTGGTGTGTATAAGCCGCTCCGGGTGATGGGCGCGCTTAGATGGGAAAAAACACGGAATACGAATGCATTAGAGCCGCTCGCACAACGGGAGCCGCGTCAGAAAAATTGGCGCGGCAAACGGTCAGAGGGGAACATGCGCCGTGTCCGATAACAAGACGTCAACACCGATAGACGGGTCCAACGACCTGTTCCGTAACTCCCTGCTCGACAGCCGCCGCGCGCCCAGTCCGGGCTTGTGGGACGAGATGCGCTCGTTCCTTGCCATTGCACGGGCGGGTAGTCTGCTAGGGGCCGTGGACATGCTGGGGGTGTCACAACCGACGCTGTCCCGCCGTCTGATGACGCTCGAAGACCGGTTGGGGCAGCTGGTCATTCGCAAGCCGCATGGGGTCGAACTGACCACGAAGGGGCGGGAGATTGCAGAGCGCGTTGCCAAGATCGACCACGATTTCGCGGACCTCTTCGCCGCCTCTTCCGCGCCGTCCTACCGCTCCGTGGTAAAAGTTGCCGCGACCGATGGCCTCGCCGCCTTCTGGCTCTCACCCCACATCCCCGGACTGCTGCAACAGGGACTGCACGTCAGTCTGGACGTCATTTCACTGCAGAACATCCCGGACCTGAAAAAGAACGAAGTGGACATCGTGCTGGCGTTTCCGGTTCCGGTTCAGGATGACTTTATCGTCGAAGACCTCGGCACCATGCACCTGACAACCTTTGCCTCACTGGAGTACATCAAGCACTTCGGCACCCCAACCCCCGACACGCTCAATGATCACCAGTTCGTGGGAAATCGGCAGTATCTGTCCATGAGTGACTTCTGGCAGGACTGGGTCTCCATCACCAAGCAAGCCCAATACATCGCCGGAACCGACATGAACGTCACCTACGCGACCATGATCAAGAGCGGCTTGGGCCTGGGCTTGCTGGGCAACTACATGAACCTTGACCCCTACTTGGTGCACGTCGATCTGGGCGTGAACATCCACCACGGCATCCGCATGTTCAGCTTGGAGCAAAAGCGAAACGATGCAGGGATTGCAGCAACGAAGCAGTGGATCAGGAGCATTTTTCGCGGCAATCCATGGTTTTCCCAGCACATGGTCACCACCAGCGACGTCAGCGACTATGACCAGCGCGTGCGCTGGCTGATGAACCACTACTCGGTCTAAACCTCGGCGCGATCAGGCTGCGCGCTCGTACAGGTTCGGCACGTCGAGCGCCGTTTCCTGCCGGAACAGAACAGCCGTTTCACTGTCCAGCGTCACGGCGTCGTTGCGCAGGGGAATGTCCTTGTAAAGCTCGACATAGCCGTGATCGTGCCCGGTGAAATGCGCCGGTGCCTTGTCGGCGATGGTAAAGCCAAACATCCGCCACAGCCGCGCGGTCGAAGGCGCAGCATGCGTGACAATCCGGCGATAACCCTTTTGCCCGGCAAATCGCGCGACGGTTTCGATGGCCTTGGGCAGGATGTGACGGCTACGATATTTGGGCCGGACGCAGGCGCGTACGAGCTTCACGAAGTCGCTGAAGAAACGCAGGCGAATGGTCGATATCGGCTCTTCGCCAAGGTATCCCAGCGCATGGGTCGCAAAGGCATCGTTCTGGTCAAACTCATGCGCCGCTGGAACGCCAACTTCTTCGAGGTTGCAGATCCCGCGCACGGCGGCGACGTGCATCATGTCCACTTGCGTGGTAGCGAGCTTAAAGTGGATGTCGTCAAGGTTCATCGGTGCCAGTCCTTTTGTGGTTTCATCCAAGGCTAGGGACGCACCGACACAGGGGGTTAGACACGAGATGAATAGCTCAACCAAAAATCCTTACGCGCTCCCCTCTATGGTTGCATTCGATCCACTGGCCAACGGCGCTGGCTTGGTTAAGAAAGAAGCTCATGAGCATTGAGCCAAGCACCATGACCCCCCGCTCCCATGGCCTTTGGGGCGCAACCGCTGTTTCGGCACCAGAGACGGTGACGCTGCGCGGTTCAGCGCAGGCCGAGATTGCCATCATTGGTGCAGGCTTCACGGGCCTCTCTGCCGCCCTCCACCTCACTGCTCAAGGGCACGAAGTCGCGGTGATCGATGCCGGCGCGATTGGACAAGGCTGCTCGGGGCGGAATGGCGGACAGGTGAATCCGGGATGGAAGCTGGACCCCAACGAGATCACCCGCCATTACGAGGGCGCGTGGGCTGACTCGGCGCTGCATCTCGCCAAATCAGCCGTTCCCGCGCTCTCCGACCTCGTCCGTAGCGAAGGGCTGGACTGTGACTTTATTGAAAACGGGTACGTCCAAGGGGCCGTCGGCGCGCGCGGGTTAGCGTCGATCAATCAACGGACTGCCCAGTGGATCGAGCACGGTATCGACGCCGAAGTCCTTTCCCCCGCGGCAACCGCCGACTTGCTGGGGACCCACGCGTACAGCGGGGCCATGGTGCATAGTCAGGGCGGCAACCTTCACCCCCTCTCCTACGCCCGCGAACTGGCGCGCGTGGTGCTCGCACGGGGCGGGCAGATATTTACCAGCACGCCGGCGATCAAAGCTCAGCAAGGCGCAAACGACGGCTGGGTCGTGCACACCCCTTCTGGAACGCTAGAGAGCCGCAAGCTTCTGATCGCGACCAATGGTTATACGGACGGCTTTTGGCCCGGATTGGCGCAGGCTGTGGTCTCCGTTGCCAGCGCCCTATCAGCAACCGAACCGTTGCCTGAGGCCGTGGCCAGCAGCATTCTGCCCGGCCTGCACTCCGTCTCCGAAACGCGCCGGATCCAAGTCTACTACCGCATGACCGTTGACGGTCGCTTTGTCATCGGCGGGCGCGGCGCGACTTTTGGCCGGGCGGAGGACAGCACAACCGCCCCGATCCGCGCCATAGCCGAGCGCTACTTCCCTGCGCTCAAAGGGGCCAAGTGGAACCACGACTGGGCCGGAACGGTTGCAATCACGTGGGACCATGCACCCAAGCTGATGGCGCTGGATGAAGGGGTGTTTGCAGGCATGGGCTTCAACGGGCGGGGGGTTGCGATGGCAACGGCCATGGGCGGACAGTTGGCGCGCGCGGTCCGGGGAGAAGCGACCGATTTGCCGATCACCGATCTCTATCGCACGCCCTTCCACGCCTTCCGCAAGCTGGGGGTGTTTTCGACACTGTTGCGTGGACGGATGCTAGACCGGCTCGACCGGCTCGACCAGCAGGCCTGAACCCCAAACACTGGCTTATCTTCCTCGTCTGCAGACGCAACGGCACGGTCAAAGCCACGACGAAAAGGCACAAGTGCACGCCTTCAGCGACAGCACGTTTCTTTTGGCACAAACCCGGACTCGCCCGCTGGCTCGCGTCTTTATGCGGCTGATCTGAGCGTTAGAGCAAACATCCCCGGTTGATGATCCAGCGCGCTCTAAGTGCCACGATAAAGCGCGGCGCGATCCTAGCCTCAAATTGGTTAACGATTCATTGGTTTTTGCTCGAAGTGCTTGCGTTATTGCAGTGCAGAACTTACGCAGAGTTATCGCTCCTGCAGAAATGCAGGGGAGTATCGCTTCTGCGTCAATGCAGGAGTTGATCCTGTGGGCGCTCCAAAGGCGTGTCCGCACACAGGGCCCACAAGAAGGCACGCCAAGTCCCTAAAGGAGTAAACGCTATGAAAAAGATTCTCGTTGCCAGCCTGGCCCTGTTCGCAACTGCGAGCGTTGCAACGGCTGAAACCGTCCGCCTCGGTACCGAAGGCGCTTACATGCCGTGGAACGGCCTCGATGATAACAATGAAGTCATCGGCTTCGAGCGCGAAGTTGGCGACCGTCTGTGTGAACTCGCGGGCCTGACCTGTGAGTGGGTGATCAACGACTGGGATTCCATCATCCCGAACCTGGTTGCTGGCAACTACGATGCCATCATCGCGGGCATGTCGATCACCGCTGAGCGCGACGAAGTCATCGACTTCACTGCTGAGTACTACCCACCATCCCCATCGCTGTACGTAGCTCTTGCTGGCGGTTCGGCTGATGGTGTGATCGCGGCTCAGACCAACACCATCCAGGCTGGCTACGTTGCCGAAGCTGGTGGTGAGCTGATCGAGTTCTCGACCCCTGACGAAACCATCGCAGCTGTTCAGTCCGGTGAAGCTGATGCGGTTCTGGCAGACGGTGACTACCTGCTGCCGATCGTTGAAGAGTCCGGCGGTGCGCTGGCTGTTGTTGGCGACCCTGTCTACATCGGCGGTGGCGTTGGCATGGGTATCCGTGAAACCGACGGTGACCTGAAAGCGGCTATGAACGCAGCCATCGAGCAGATGAAGGCTGACGGTTCCCTGAACGAACTCATCACCAAGTGGTTCGACGCAGGCAGCGCTGTCTACTAAGACGCGCAACCGGCTTACCGGTTTTCGAAAGGGTCGCTTCGGCGGCCCTTTTTTGTTGGGGGCTTAGCGGTAGTCGGCGAGGGTCTCGACGGCTTCTTCTGGCCCTTCGACATCGATCATCGCGCCCTCTTCGGTAAAGCGCCGGTCCGTAACGCTCAGCGGTAGGGCAGCGATGAGGGCTTCGAGGTCGGAGGCCTTGGCAAAGCCGACCTTGAGCGTCGCCTGAACTGTGCGAGACCAGGGCACGATCTCCGCGCCCTCCAGCGCCGCCTTGACCGCGCCGGGGTAGGCGCGCGCCAACCCGCCTGTGCCCAGCTTGGTCCCCCCAAAATACCGCACAACGATCGCCCCCACGTCGATCAGCTCTCGACCGATCAACAGCTTGAGGATCGGCATCCCGGACGTGCCGGACGGCTCACCGTCGTCCTTGGCGCTTTCTTCGATCTGATTGTTGAGGTGGATCCGGCGGAAGGCGGTGACGTGGTGGTTGGCCCTAGGGTGTTCAGCGCGCAAGGCCTCAAGCCGCGCGTCGAAGTCCGCAATCGGCACCACGTAACCCAGAAAGCGGGAGCGCTTCTCCTCGGTCTCGGCAAAGGCTTCCCGGTTCAGGGTCAGAAGCGCCACGGCTTAGGCCGTCTCTTCGAACAACTCGCGCCCAATCAACATGCGCCGAATTTCACTAGTCCCCGCGCCGATCTCGTAGAGCTTGGCGTCTCGCAGCAGGCGGCCCGTGGCGTAGTCGTTGATGTAGCCATTGCCGCCCAGCGCTTGGATCGCTTCCAGCGCCACCTGAGTTGCTTTCTCTGCGGCATAAAGAATGCACCCGGCCGCGTCCTTGCGCGTCGTCTCCCCCCGGTCACAAGCCGCTGCGACCGCATAGACATAAGCGCGACAAGCGTTCATCGTCGTATACATGTCAGCAAGCTTGCCTTGCATGAGTTGGAAGGTGCCGATCGGCTGACCGAATTGCTCGCGCTCGTGCACGTACGGCACAACGATATCCAAGGCTGCGGCCATGATGCCCAAGGGACCGGCGGCGAGCACCACGCGCTCATAGTCCAAACCGGACATGAGCACGTTGACCCCCTTGCCTTCCTCACCCAGCACGTTCTCGAATGGCACTTCGCAGTCGTCAAACACCAACTCAGCCGTGTTGGAGCCGCGCATACCCAGCTTGTCGAGCTTTGCACCGGTGGAAAATCCGGCCATATCGCGTTCGATCAAGAAGGCCGTGATCCCGCGCGGACCAGCGTCCGGGTCGGTCTTTGCGTAGACGACCAGCGTGTCTGCGTCCGGTGCGTTGGTGATCCACATCTTGCTCCCATTGAGCACGAAGCGGTCGTTGCGCTTTTCCGCGCGCAGTTTCATTGACACCACGTCCGACCCCGCCCCGGGCTCGGACATGGCCAGCGAACCGACGTGTGCGCCGGAAATCAGGCGGGGAAGATAGGCCTGCTTCTGCGATTCATTCCCCCAGCGCGCGATCTGATTAACACACAGGTTCGAGTGCGCGCCGTACGACAGACCGACCGACGCCGAGGCGCGGGACACCTCCTCCACCGCCACTGCGTGCGCCAGGTAGCCCAGACCCAGCCCGCCGTCGGCTTCGGGCACGGTTATCCCGTGCATTCCCAGCGCCCCCATCTCGTCCCAAAGGCCGCGCGGCATGGCGTTGCTCTGATCGATTTCCTGCGCCAGAGGGGCCAGACGCTCCTGCGCCCAGCGGCGCACGGTTGCGCGAAGGGCGTCGATTTCCTCGCCTTGGTGAAAGTTCATCACCTGATCAAACATGGCCCTCGCCCTCCTCCTGTGCAGTCATCCCGTAGTCCAGCCTAAAGCGTGGACAGCAGCAACATCAAAATCGACAACAGAACGAAGGACATTCCGATCCATTCCGTCCGTGTCGGCCGCTCCCGGAACATCATGAAGCTCAGGATCACGGCGGCAAAGAACTCGACCTGCCCGACGGACTTGACCAACGCTGGGGCCATCATGACGTAGCCGATGAACCAGCACGCGGAGCCCAGCGCAGAGAGGAGCCCGGTCAAGGCCATGGGACGCAGGCGCCGGGTCACGCGGCTGAACTCGCTGGCGTCTCGGGCGGCCATTACGGCGATCACGACCACGCACTGGATTACCAGAACCCCGACAAGCGTCGTCATCCCAGCCACGGCCGGGGACACCTCGACACCCAAGGCCGCGCCATCGCGGATCAGCACCAGCCCGCCTTCACGCAGCGTCAGCGATGTTGCCGCGAGCATCACCCCGCCCGACAGCCCCAACCAAGCCGAGCGCAAGTCCCAGACTGACCCCTCGGTCGCACCAAGCTTGGCCCGGGTGATGACGACCACACCGATGACCGAGACCAACACGGCCATCCATTGCAGGCCCGTGAGATACTGCGCGAAAAAGGGGGTGGAGCCGATCAGTGCGACGATGACAACTTCGGTTTTGACGTAGACCACGCCGATCGCGAGATTACGCTTTCCGAGCAGGAGCGTTTGCTGGATTGTTGCGAGGATTTGAAAGACCGCCGCGGCTCCGATCCATAGCCAGTATTCCAGCCCCAGCCCCGTCGGCGCGCCCCACAGCCAAATCAAAGCGACCAGGATCAGCACGGCCCACGGCAAGCCAAACAGGCACCGGGCCAACGCCGCGCTCCACGAGGAGAGCTGCACGTCTGCGCTTGTGCGTTGCGACAGCGCCTTCTGCCCCGCCACGCGCAGCGCCTGAAAGACGCCCGCCGCCATGCCGAGCAGGATCCATGGTTCAAGAAAACTCATGACCCCAAAACAACACAGGCCGCCTGACTTCGATAGTCAGACGGCCCGGTGAAGTTCAAAAGGCTGGAATGCGTCTCAGAGGGAGGAAGGGAGGAAGCGAGACGGCCAGCCCGTGAACCAAGGTCAGAACAAGCTTAACGCTTGGAGGAACGGTCCTGCTTGTTCAGACCAAAGAGGGTGGAGACACCCTGGCGGATCGCTTGCCCGCGCAGTTCACGCGCGCGACGCTCGAAAGCCTGGAGTTCGGAGTAAGAGAGGAAACCGTCGTTGCGGAGGCTCATGGGGAGGTTCCTTTGCCTATTCAGGCCCTGTGGTGGTGGTGGACCCGTTTCAGTCTTTAAGGTGAGACGCCGCCGGCTCCTGAGGGAGGAAGGGAGGAAGCGAGCCGGCGACGCCTCTGTTTGCGTTACTGATACCTACATAACAGCGCAAAAGCGCTTGAGAATATCGAAGTTTCAGCTAAGTTCTTTGCGCAAGACGCACAAGTAATGGAGTTTGGACGTGGACACGCTCACATCGATGAAGGTCTTTCACGCCGCAGTCACCAGCGGCAGCTTCTCAGAGGCAGGTCGCCAATTGGGCATGGCTCCATCGAGTGTTTCCCGCCAGATCAGTGCCTTAGAGGACCATCTGGGCGTGCAGTTGCTCAATCGCTCAACCCGTCAGCTGCACCTGACTGAGGCTGGTGAGACCTACCATGACCGCGTGATCAATATCCTGCAGTCGGTCGAAGACGCCGCCGTTGCGGTGACAGAACTGGAAAGCAGCCCGCGCGGCCTGCTCCGCATCAACATGCCCGTGACCTTTGGCCGACGCCACGTTGCGCCCTTTTTCCCAGAGTTTATGCAGCTATACCCAGAGGTCGAGATCGAGGCGACCATGACCGATAACCTCGTCAACATCATCGAGGAAGGCGCTGATCTGGTGATCCGCATCGGGGAGTTGCAGGACAGCAGCCTGATCGCCCGCAAGCTCGCACCGAATAACCGCGTCATCGCAGCGTCACCTGAATATTTGGACCGCTTCGGTGAGCCGATGGTGCCGTCCGACCTCGCTGACCACGTGGCCCTGACCTATCGACGCCAGGCCGGGCCAGACATCTTTCACTTTGACGGTCCGCGCGGGGTCGAGCACGTACGCATGCGGTCGATCCTGCACGTCAACAACGGCGAAGCCATTCTTCCGGCAGCGCGAGCGGGTCAAGGGCTGGTGCTGCTTCCGACTTACGTGGTTGGGCGCGATATCCAAACCGGACGCCTGCGCCCGGTAATGACCGATCTTGTGGCTTCCCCCACGGCGCTGGATACCAGCATCTACGCTATGTACCCGCCCAACCGGCACCTCTCACCCAAAGTCAGGGCCTTTGTCGACTTCCTGCTTGGGAAGTATGGAAATCCACCCTACTGGGACGTCGAAGACCCTAGCCACGAGTAGGTTAAACGGGACTAAGGGCCAACCTTGGCCAGTGCCACGCGCCAGTCCTCTGGCGACTGCGCGACCTCTTCCATCGCCTGCATGAACCGCCGCACGTTGCCACCAAAGCGCCCGTAGAGAACCGCCTCTAGCTCTGGCCGCGCGTTCTCATACGTGCCGATTGAGACCAAATGCGCGTTGTTCAAGTCACGCCCGAAAAAGGCGTCGTAGTTGTAGCCACCGAATGCGTCGCGTTGCGTTTGATAGCGCTGCTTAAGCCGAGCAAAGGCCTCAGCCTTGGCCTGCAAGCGCAAGTCGGCGCTCAGCTCCTCAGCCGCATAGATTTCCTCAAGCTCGGCCTTGGCCTCCGCAATCAAACCAAAGAACAAGGCCCGCGCTGCATCGCGCTCGTCAAAAAAGGCGTCAAGCTGCCCCTGCTCCACACCCCGATCTGCCCAGAACGCCTTGACCAGCGCAAAGGCAATGGTGTTCGCCAGTGCTTCGTTGAACTCCGCTTCCCCGGGCCGGTAAATCGTGTTGTGAACGCTTTCGTGGAGCACCAGCTCGACCAACGACGTCTTGCTCCGCTCCAGCGCGGGTGAGGCGATCGGGTCGGGGAACCATCCCAGGGTCGCATAGGCATCAACCGCGCCACGATAGGCATCATAGCCCGCCGCCTGTGCCTCTTGCAGGAAGGCCTCGGCCTTGGCTTCTTCGAAGTAGCCCTGATAGGGCACACAGCCCGCAATCGGCCAGCAGTTGACCACGGCGTTCAAGGCCAAACGCTCCGCACGATAAACGGTCCAAACTGTCGCCTCCCGATCCAACTGCGAATAACTCTGATAGCTGTCACCGACGTCGAGGCCCCAGTACTCCCCATAAGCCACCGCATCACGCACAAGCGCGAGCTTTTCAGAGGTCTCCGGCGGGGTCAGCGGGTCGGCAATGACATCAGCAATGGGCCGCGCGCGGCTCAACAGATCATCTTGCCCGCGCGCGATGTGAATTAGGTAGGAGTCACAGGCCGTCAGGAAGGCCAAAGCCAGCAGGGCAATCCCCAAAACGGTCTTACGAACCATGAACCCTGCGCCCTCCCTGTGATCCGGCCCCCGTGTTATCACCAGATTGATGATAAGCAACAAGGGTCTTTCACCATGACGCGCGCGTGGCAACGCATGCTTTCTGGCCGACGGCTGGACCTCCTCGACCCCTCACCCTTCGACATCGAAATCAGCGACATTGCCCACGGCCTGTCGCGGGTTTCACGCTGGAACGGGCAGACGGTGGGGGAGCATCCTTTCAGCGTGGCACAGCATTCTGTGCTGGTGCTGGACCTATTCTCAGCGGCCCATCCACACGCAAGGGTCCGCGACCGGTTATATGCGCTGCTGCACGATGCGGCGGAATATGTCATCGGCGACCTGATATCCCCGTTCAAATCAGCCGTGGGGCTGGACTACAAGGCACTGGAAGCCCGATTGGAGTCCGCCATTCACATCCGTTTCGGCCTGCCCGCTGAGCCGGGAGAAGCGCTCCACCGTCGCATAAAGGCCGCGGATGTGGAGGCAGCCTACTGGGAGGCAACGCTTTTGGCCGGTTTCGATTCGGACGAGGCGCACGAGTTTTTCGGTCAGCGACCGGCCACGCAGACCCCATCGCTCATTCCCTTAAGCGCCCAGCAGGCTAAATCCTTGTTTATGTCTCGCTTTGAAGGCTTATTGGCAGAATATAAAACTTGAGGGTTTTTCCGTGACTGGCTTACTGGATATCCCAGCGATCTTGCTGGGCTTGGCAGCACTGTTTGGCGCGCTGAACTACTGGTTCGTAAAGCTCCCGCACACCATCGGGCTGGTGGTCATCGCACTGGTGGCGAGTCTGGCGGCAGTTGGGCTGGATCTGGTCTTTCCAGTTCTGGGGCTGAGCGATGCGGCGAATGGATTCCTCGAAAGCATCGACTTCGACGTGACCTTGATGCAGGGGATGCTGTCCTTCCTTCTGTTCGCAGGGGCTCTGCACGTGGATTTGGGCCAGTTGCTGTCTCGCAAATGGACGATCCTGATCCTCGCCAGCTTTGGCGTGATGCTGTCCTCGCTGATCATCGGCGGCGGCTTCTGGCTCGCCGCGACTGCGCTGGGGCTGAGCATTCCGTTTCTGGTCTGTTTGGTGCTGGGTGTCATTGTCACACCGACAGACCCTGTCGCCGTATTGGGCCTGCTCAAAACCCTGAAAGTCCCGCCCCACCTCAAGGCCAAAATCGCCGGGGAGAGCCTGTTCAACGACGGGGTCGCCGTGGTGCTGTTCAGCATCGTTGTCGCGCTCGCCTTTACCGCCTCGGGCCACGGTCATGGGGCGGATGATGGCCACGGCGGCAATTCCTCCATCACGCTGGTCTCTGGCCTGTGGCTGTTCGTCAAGGAAGCCGGCGGCGGGGCCTTGCTCGGTCTGGTTGGTGGCTTGGCGGCCTTCTGGGTCATGCGCCGGATCGACGACTACGTGCTCGAAGTCTTGATCACCCTCGCGCTGGTCACCGGCGCTTACTCGATCGCGCTGCACCTGCACTTCTCCGGCCCCATCGCCATGGTCATCGCCGGTCTGCTGATCGGCAATCAGGGCACGGCGCTGGCCATGTCGCAAAAGACCCGTGACCATCTGGAAAAGTTCTGGGAGCTGGTGGACGAGATCCTGAACTCCGTGCTGTTCATGCTCATCGGTCTGGAAGTCGTCTTCATCCTGCAAAACACCGGGAGCGGCACGTCCCTGCCCGTCGCGGTGACGCTGATCCTCGTGGTGGTGGTCCTGTCGGTTGCGGCGCGCTTCACCGCGATCTTCGTGCCGATACAACTCAAAGCGCTGCGCAGCGACGTTGACCGCGGAACGGTGCCAATCCTCACGTGGGCCGGTATCAGAGGCGGCATCTCTGTGGCACTCGCATTATCCCTCCCCGACAGCCCGGAGCGAGGCATTCTGCTGCTTGTGACCTATTGCGTGGTGCTTTTCTCTGTCATCGTGCAGGGCCTCACCGTGGAAAGCGTCATCAAACGCTACTTCCGCTAACCCACTCCGTCGATCACCGAACGCAGAGCAGCATTCAACCCCGCATAAAGGCTTGATGCGCGCCAACGGTTGACGATAAAAGAGGCCGCGTGCTGGCTTAGCTCAGTTGGTAGAGCAGTTGATTTGTAATCATCAGGTCGCGGGTTCGACCCCTGCAGCCAGCACCACTTTACCCCATTAAAACATTTAACATCAATGCTTTAGAATAAACAGTGATCACTGGTGTACATTTCTGTGTACATTTATATCCGCATTGACTGATTACGGCCGCAGCGAACGACCCGATACCCCCGCCCCCCCCCGCATCAAAAAACATGGGGGTAGGTTTATTGGAGTTCGCACCCACCTTGGCGATGCATCTCCGACACTTCGGTCCAACCGATAACAGGGGGGCGGCGCCTTTGATGCAGCCCCTTTTACAGTCCGAACTACAAAAGCACGCCAGTCATTCTCGAACGCCTAAAGTCTCGCTGAGGTCAGCGGTTGGTCCAGCAATGTAGTCAGCAGAGACGACGGTGCCGTAACGACCTCGGCACCAGCGCAGGCTGCGGCCTCCACGTGATCAACCTCGCTTCGACACAGGCAAATCTAACTTCATCGTTCAGGCACAAAAAAAGGCCTGCTACAGCGATGCAGCAGGCCTTGTTACTCATGGAGCAAGAGAACCCGGACTGTGACTGCCCGGGATCGCTTTTTTTGTCCTTTAGAAGGAGAGCTTCGCGCCTGCGGTGCCGCCGGTCTCGGAAGCATCGTAGCCCGCGTAGAGGCTGAGTGCGCCCAGAGCGTAGGAGAGGCCAACAGTTGGCTCCAGATCCTGATCAAAGCCGATCGACAGACCGAAGCCGTTCAGAGACGTGGAAGCATTCACGGAGTACATGATGCCGGACTTTTCGTGGTCGCCGGTGCCTTCAGAGGTGAAGGTGGTGGAAACAGCAAAGCCTGCAACATCCATGGAAGCCGACAGGCCCCAGTCGTTTTCAGAGTCCGTTGCGAAGGCCAGAGCCATGTCGCCCATCTGGTAGGTCAGACCCAGATCCCAGCCACTGATTTCAGTGCCGATCACGGAAGCCAGACCACCGTCAGCGAGCTGAATGTCCATGGCGCCAGACATGCCAGCGAAGTTGATGGAACCACCAGCAGCCATTTCGATGGCACCCACGCTGGAACCTGCGGCCAGATCCATAGCCAGGTATGGGTTTGCACCCATCATGCCCAGGCCAGAAGCCACAACA